>CAZOKT010000142.1:0-6362 GCA_964580505.1 uncultured Parabacteroides sp.
TTCTATTACCTTGCCGTTTTCGGTCAGTGTCACCTCCAACAGGGCGTCCTCGCCGGAAACACCCGTTATCGTAATCTTTCCGTCCGCCGCCGTTGCCGACCAACCCTCGCCTTCGAGGACACGGACGGAGACATCATAGCTTCCCGTAACGGTATAGGTCAAATCGCCTTCCGACATATCAAGTGTTTGGGTCAAGTCCGTCAATTCCGTTCCAGCCCAATAGAATGTCAGCAAGTTGCCTTTGTATTTGGCAACCGTAAAAGTACTCCCATCCGCCAGCGTAAAGACAACATAATCATCTTCGACCGTCACACTTTGGAAGAAACTGTCGCCTTTTTCGCCCGTCACGCGGTACCATGTCTCGCCATTGTCCACGCTGAGATACCAGGCATCCGCATCGGCCTCCGACTGTTGCGTACCGCCCAGTCCGTAAAGCGTGCCGCTTGTTATGGTACTGCCCAATTTGATTTGTGGCGTAGGAGCAGAAGCTCCGGTAGCACCTGTGGCTCCCGTTGCGCCGTCTTGTCCATCCTCGCCATTGGCACGGACGGGGTTGCCGTTGCTGTCAGTCATCAGTTCGCCGTTCAGCGTCCAGTACCAGTTGCCGTCCGTCCCCTGCGTGAGGCCTATCTGCGGGGTCTCACCGTCAACACCTGCCTCGCCCTGTATGCCATTATAGATAGTAATCGCATCCGATTCGAGGAATTCAATCGTGTAGCCTACCACCTCGCCATCGGAGGTAATCTCCGTGACGGAAGTTATAAAGTCTGTGGTGTTGAGTAATTCCTGGATAGCGGCAATGTTGCTGTTCACTTGGTCTTGCCACTCTTCGAGTGCGGTAACACGACTTTCAAGGTCATTCACGGTATTCCATAAGTCGGTATCGTCATAATCATCACAAGCTGTAAGGCACAGCCCGATGGCTACTGCCATCATGGTTACACAACGCCTGAGAAGGCGTACAATCCCTGCGTCAACAAACCTTAACGGGGGGGGGTAAATCATCTTTTTGTTTTTCATGTTTCTGTTATTTGATTAATCGGTTATTATTATCGGTAGCAAAAGTAGATATTTCTCTTCAATTGGCAAATAGAACGGGGAAATAAAGCAAAATAATCATAAACATTTATGCATACTCACTTAATTCCAACCAGCGCATGGTCTTCTCGTCCAATTCCTGCATCAGTTGGGTGAAGCGTGCGGACTTAGCCAAGAGTTCATCCGTAGGGAGCGTACCGCTGCTCATAGCAGACTCGATAGCTGCCTTTTCCGCTTCCAATGCCGGAATCTCCGCATCAAGCGCCTCAAACTCCTTACGCTCCTTGAAGGTTAGCCGGCGTTTCGGTTCGCTATCTGTCCGACGAGGCTTTTCTTGCATAGACGCTTGACCGGCTTGCGAGAGGGCTTCTTCCTGCTTTTTGAGGGCGTCCTGTTCTTCTTTCCAAAGACGATACTGAGTATAATTACCGGGGAAGTCCTTAATGTCTGCATTTCCGCGAAATACCAAAAGATGATCTACAACCTTATCCATAAAATAACGGTCATGCGATACCACAATCACACATCCTTTGAAGTTTCTCAGATACTCTTCCAGTACATTCAATGTCATAATATCCAAATCGTTGGTAGGCTCGTCGAGCACCAGGAAGTTCGGATTACGCATCAGGACGGTGCATAGGTAAAGCCTCCGCTTCTCTCCTCCGCTCAGTTTATAGACATAGTTATGTTGCTTGTCCGGCGTAAAGAGGAAGTAATTGAGGAATTGAGACACCCCCAGCTTCTTCCCATCACCAAGGTCAACGTACTCTGCAATCTTCCGTACCACGTCGATCACCTTCATCTGTTCGTCGAATTGCAGGCCTTCCTGACTGTAATAGCCGAAGCGGACGGTCTCTCCGACATCGAAATGCCCGCTGTCCGGCTTCACTTCGCCCATCAGCATCTTGATGAAGGTCGATTTGCCTGTGCCATTATTGCCCACGATGCCCATCTTCTCATACCGGGCAAAGATATAGTTGAAATGCTCCGTAATCTTCAACTCCCCGAAACGTTTCGATACGTCTACCGCTTCGAATATCTTCGAGCCGATATAGGACGCCTTCACGTCCAAGTTCATCTTTCCGGCCTCGTGCGGCTGCCTGGCTTTCTTCTCCAATGCATAGAACGCATCGATGCGGTATTTGGCTTTTGTGCCACGAGCCTGAGGCTGGCGGCGCATCCAGTCCAGTTCCTTCCGAAGGAGATTCTTCGCACGGTCAACCTCCGCATTATGTGCCTCAATGCGCTCCTGGCGTTTCTCCAGATAATAGCTGTAATTCCCTTTGTAGTGATAAATCTGCTTATTGTCTATTTCGATAATCTCCGAACATACGCGGTCGAGGAAATAACGGTCGTGCGTCACCATCAGGATGCTAATCGTCGAGCGGCTCAGGTAATCTTCCAGCCACTCGGTCATCTCCAAATCCAGATGGTTGGTAGGCTCGTCGAAGATAATCAGCTCAGGCTCCGTGATAAGCACATTCGCCAAAGCGACCCTTTTCAGCTGCCCTCCGGAAAGACTCTCCACACGCTGCTCAAGGTCATGAATCTTCAGTTCGCCAAGGATTTGCTTTGCCCGTTGCTCGTAATCCCACGCCTTGAGGCTGTCCATACGCGGAAGCAATGCGTTGATCTTCTCTGCGTCATTATCTGCCAACGCCTGTTCATACTCTGCCAGCAGTTGCACCGTCTCGTTCTTTGAATAGAAACAGGCCTGCAAAACGGAAAGTCCCGCCGGATAAGAGGGCGATTGTTCCAAATAGCCCACGCGCAAATCATTGCGAAACACCACCGAGCCGCTCTCATAATCCTCTTTGCCCGCAATGATGTTCAGCAACGTCGTCTTGCCCGTCCCGTTCTTGGCAATCAGCCCTATCTTCTGCCCTTGTGCCACACCGAACGTGATGTCCTCGAAGAGAACCAAATCCCCGAAGCTCTTTGTCAAGCCATCAATCTGAAGAAAACTTACCATACTACTTTATCCCCCATTTTTCGGAGGGCAAAGATAACGAAAGTCGTCAGATTTCAGATGGATTTAGGAAAAACAATATAAACATTTTGGTTCTTAGATAGATACGCAGTATTATTCCATATTTGTAAATGTGTACTTTGAAGCCATTCTTTTGAATAGTAAAGCAGACAAATTGCTACCAATCCGTTGCCAATTCTAATTACATAGATTGGTTCAAAAAACTGTATGTGACATATTTCAATAAATAATCAACCAACAGATTCACGATAAGCCCAAGAAACAATCAGTTTGTTTTACTGTTTTATCAAATATTGGCAAACAAATTGTTTTTAGCTTCATATTGAGCTTCTTTGATACTATTAGAAGCAATCTCATAGTATTTCTTTACTTTCTCAATACCAATGAATTTTCTATTCAGTTTAATTGCAGCAATGGCAGTTGTACCGCTACCAAGGAATGGATCAAGAACCACATCTCCTTCATCTGTGTATAATTTAATGACTCTTGATGCCAATTGAAGTGGAAACATTGCAGGATGAACATCATTAGCTCTTACACTGGCAATCTCCCATATTTGGCGATAACCCCAGTCTTTCCATTCTTGGGCAGTAAGTCTATTCCGATTCACTACATATTCTCCTGCTTTCCAGAAAACATATAAGTCTTCAGATTCACTAACTGCTTTCAATGTGTTTGTTGTCCATTTGCAATTTGCCCATGCAGGATCTTTTTTCCAAATACGCTTGTCATAAAGGAACAATCCTGCATCGTATGCATATTGCTCAAGGTTACCGCCAACTAACTTTACATGAGTTCCTAAAGTATAACGACCACCACGAATATTGTTGCCATTAAGTCTTCTGTCTATTGTTTGCTCACTACATTTCAACAGAGCAGCCAGTTGATTTCTATTATAATCAGGATAATCTTCTTTAGCTTTGAGAATCATTTCTTTAGTAATACTGCACTTTCTATTGGCAGGATTAAGCCCCATAATTCTAGGCATATTTGAATCTTCAAATGAAAGAATATCTGCAATATTTATTACAAGGAAGCCACCAGGCTTTAATATCCTATAATGTTCTGTAATGACAGTTTTAAGCATATTCTGCCATGATTCATACGATTCCCCTTTCTCGTATTCTTTTCCGAGGAAGTAAGGTGGAGACCAAAACGACAAGGAAATGCTATCAGTTTCAATTTCTTTTAATAGTAAGCATGAATCTCCAAGATAGATATTATTATTTTCTAATTTGGCCATATTAAATGTGTATTTCTTCAACTCTCCAACTATCTATTTCTTTTAATATATCAAAGGATACACGTGCTCGTATCTTTCTGATATCTTTTGATTTATCATCTTTGCCAGGGAAAAATAAATGAGGATACTCTTCCATATAATTGGGGTTCTGCGTAAGGAGTAGTCCATTCGGAATGCTTGCAACCTTTATTTTATTAAGAGGTTGACCTACATTTACCCCATTTTCATGAATCATTTCATAAACAGGTTTAATAGCAAATGTAACTAAAGGAGCAATTGTACCATCACTAAGAACATATATTGGAGACAACGAGCAGAGAAAGTTATGAGTGGCTTTCTTTCCCGATGCCTTAATAGGATCATTTAACACTCCATCATTAATATTCTTCCATACTCCAGAACCTGAAATCTGATATGGAGACATTACTGCATGATTAAAATCATCCCTTGGTCCAGCAGATTTTATATCTATAAATACCCAGACAGAATCTGTAATTCCAAGAATTTGTTTAATCCTTTCACTTGAAATAATGCATCGATCATCAGAACCTGAAGGTAGCCCAGAGTCTTTTACTCCAAAATTTGCAGCAAAGTATCGAGACAACTTATTCCCAAATACTTGTTCTCCTACTTCTATCCAAGGATATTGATCTCCTATGGGAGAACGACCTCTATCTAAGGGCGGGTAATTTTTCCAAAACGAATAAAGATGCGATGCTTCATTATAGTCTCTTGTCATTTCTGGAAGATGCAAGTCTATAAAATGAAGAATCTCATTCATTACAAACTTTTCAATTTCAATAAGTTTTGTATAATTTGTATTGTAATATATTACAGCCTTGTTGTATTCAACAAACTGCATCTCTTTATATTGATTAAACATTGGTTATGATATTGATTAGCGTTAAAGAATCTTTTTTTATTTGCACCTAATAATTGTGCAATTTTCTCTAATGTAATGATGTCTGGTTGAACAGTATTACTATACCATTTGCTAACCGTACATACCGATTTGCCTAACTGCTCAGCCAACCATTTCCTAGTCCTTTGCTTTTCAGCAAGAACAAGTTTTGTATGATTCAAGTTTAACATATAACTTTATATTCTTTGAGATAAAATACAAAATTATAGATTTCCAATTAAAATGGATTCAATTTCAATTGGAATCTATAAAAAGAAATATCACCTTTACAAAAGATATTAAGAGTTGTTTGAAAGCATGAGAAATATAGCGGTTCGGAACAGTCCGGCTTTTTCTTATCCATTGCCCGTTCTCGTGCGAGTTTCTTCCTATCTATTGATAGTCAAAGAAAAACTATCTTATTACAATAAATATACAACAAAGAAATGAAGCAGAAAAAGGCTGAAGACGAAGCGAATGGGGGAAACCTTAAACTCGAAACGCACAAAGGCATACGTGTCTACGTGGGACTGAACAATATGTATATTTATATACATGTTGATATTCGGCATTATACAATTATAATATAATGGATAATATGTAATTTAGCACCATTTTTAGTATCACTATTTTATCTCGCTTTTTATCACTGTCCTATCACATAAGTGGCATATTTTTCAAAATAGGATAGTCAGAAATATAAGTCAGACGAGAATAAGGGTTAAGACAACGCATTATAATAAGCTAAATCACTTATTTTTCGGATTTATAAGCCAATCAGCTTATAATATTTTGGTCTGTAGAGATATTATTCATACCTTTGCATTGAATAGTAATTAAACGGATTCAATCATGTATGCAGCCATTTCTGCCGATATAGTTTCTTCTACATCAATATGTATCGCAATGCCATTTGCCAATTCAAAGCATAGACTTCCTTGACAATATATCCATTCCGGCATTTATAAGTCCATTTTGCATCCAAATCACAAAATATCATATACTGATTATCAACAAGATTGACTACAGATAACCTCCACTGGGTGACCAATTGCAGAATACGGGTGCCTGCCATGTTCACTTTCTAAAATTTGAGACGTAGTAATAAACCATATAAACAGATATAAGTATGAATCTTAATGAAATTATTGCCTTCATGGCATCCTGGCTCTGGGGTTGGCCACTGATCA
>CAZOKT010000143.1:0-6322 GCA_964580505.1 uncultured Parabacteroides sp.
TTTTCTGCGATTTTCTTTTTCATTAATATCCTCCACCTAATGCGCGGTAGAGATAGACGACAGAAAGAAGTTCATTGCATACAGCAGAGTTTAGCCCGAGTTGAGCGTTGAGAAACTCACGTTGTGCATCAAGCACATCCATGTAGTTGATAACACCATTAATGTACTGTAATTGTGCCAGTTCCAGATATTTTCGTGCGGCGACTTCCAGCTTGGCTTGCGACTGACGTACCTCTTTCGCTTTACGTAGTGAAACGATGGCGTCGTTCACCTCTTTGAAAGCTGAGATAACAGTCTTCTCGTATCGGTAAACTTCTTGTTCGTATTTCGCTTTGGCTACTTTCAAGCGAGCTTTGTTCCGTCCCATAGCAAACAAAGGTTGCAACAAGTCTGCCATCGGTTCCCAATACGGGCTTCTTAAAAGCTCTCCCAGTTCTTCACTTTCCACTCCGAATGAGCCAGTGAGAGTAATCTTTGGAAATAGATCCGTATAGGCAATTCCAACTCGTGCGTTTGCTTCCTTTAATTCCATTTCAGCCTTGCGAATATCTGGACGGCGTTCAATAAGCGACGAAGGCAATCCTACCGGTAAAGTATCCGGAAGATGTTGTTTTGAGAGGCTTTGCCCACGTTTAATCGGATGCGAGTAATCGCCCAAAAGTAGTGCGAGGTCACTTTCCTTGATTTTGATTTCTCGTTCAAGGTCAGGAATTAATGTTTCGGTACGAGCCAACTCAACCAATGCCTGATTGTAGGCTGTTTCGGAAGTTAATCCGCCTTCATAACGGAGCTTTGCCAAGCGTACACCTTCACGCCTTGCCTCTAATGTTTGGCTGACAATAGATAATTCCTCATCCAACGCACACAATTCATAATAACCGGCAGCTACTCCTGCGATAATAGTTAATTTTAACGCTTGTTGTGCCTCTATACTTTGCATATATTCAGCAATGTCTGCTTCGGTAGCCCAACGAATATTCCCCCACAAATCTATCTCCCAGCGGACTTTTGCTACGATGTCAAATTCCGGATCCGAACTGCGATTGGAGCTTCCCCCATAGTTTGTTACTTCTGTGTCTGCATGCAAATTAACACCAACCGAAGGAAAGAGGCGAGAAAAGTTAATGCGCTTGGCTGCAATCATTTCCTTAATCTTGGCTGCCGCTATTTTCATGTCTTTGTTATTGTCTAACGCTTGATTGATTAACCCCTGCAAAACAGTATCAGTGTAAAGGTTTTTCCAGGGAATATCAGAAACAGTAGTTGTATCCGTCGTTTCGTCGATTATCGTTTCCGGCAGATTCAAACCCGGACGTGCATACTCTTTGCCTAATTTACAAGAGAAAAAAGAGAGTATGAAGGTCAGAAGCAGAATAAACGGCAAAAACTTCTTCGGACGTGGTATCTTTTTGCTGTAACGAGCTATTCGTTCCAATCTCAAACCCTTCTTTATCTTATAAATCAAGACAAAGAAAAATGGTACCATCACGATACCGACTGATATGGCAACCAGCATACCAAAGAAGATTCCCGTACCAATGCTATGACGCGAAGCTGACCCCGGTCCGGTAGCCAGTACCATCGGTAGCATTCCAAGAATAAATGCTAATGAGGTCATCAAAATTGGACGGAAACGCATTTGTGCTGCTTGGATAGCAGCTTGTGCAATATCTACTCCAGATTCTACCTTTACTTTGGCAAATTCCACAATCAAGATAGCATTCTTAGCTGCCAAACCAATAAGTGTCACCAATCCAATCTGGAAGTAAACATCGTTTTCCAACCCGGTTATCCAAACTCCTGAATAAGCTCCTAATGCAGCAATCGGTAGTGAAAGCAAAACGGATATTGGTACAATCCAGCTCTCATATTGAGCCGCAAGGAATAGAAATACGAAAAGGAAAACCAATGCGAGAATCATACCTGTCTGCCCACCGGCTTGTTTCTCTTGGTAAGAAAGGCCACTCCATTCGAGGGCAATATTATCAGGTAAATGCTGTTGCACAATACGTTCCATAGCAGCCATCGCATCACCTGTACTATATCCGGGAGCTGCTACAGCATTAATCGGTGCTGTTGAGAACATATTGAAACGTTTAATAGTACCTGGTCCTGTCGTATATTTGGTTGTTCCCAAAGCCGTCAATGGTACCATCGCTCCATTCTTTGCTCGCGCGAAGAAGAGGGCTAAACTCTCTTTGTTTGCACGATAAGGAGCTTCAGCTTGGATGTAGACGCGGTAGATACGGTTAAACATATTGAAATCGTTTACATATACCGAACCTAAATAGGCTTTCATTGTCGAGAAAATATCGGCAACGGGAATACCTAAGAACTTTGCACGGTCACGATCCACATCAAAATATATCTGTGGTATTTCAGCTTGTAAAGCAGAAGAAATGTTTTGCAATTCGGGAGCTTGACTTGCATAATAGAGGAATGTATCCGTAGCTTGCACCAAATCATCCCATGTAGCCTCTCCGCGTGCTTCCAGTTGCATTTCCAAGCCTCCGCTTTCACCCAAACCAGGAATTACTGGCGGACGATTGACATATCCTTTAGCTTCGGGATAATAGTATATCTCTTTGCGGACAGCATTCATGACGTCGGCTACGCCCATATTACCTGATTTACGTTCTTCCCACGGTTTGAGGATAACTGTCAGTGTAGCGCGGTTTTGAGATGTTCCTAAACGGCTACTGCTACCGGTTACATTTTGCACATAAGCCACGGCTGGCAGTTCCATCAAGAAATCAATCATGCGGTTGGTAACTACCCGCGTGCGCTCTAATGTAGCTCCTTCCGGCAGTTCCAATTCAACGGTAAAGTAACCTTGATCTTCTTCAGGAATAAAAGAGGTGGGTAATATGCGATTCATCACAAAAATGGCAACAAGAATCATTCCGAAACCTGCCAATATTCGGCGAGGTTGTTGCATAGCTTTTCGCAACAAGCTAGTATATTTATGGTTGCCCTTTTCCAACCATTCGTTTATTTTACGGAATACAATGTTCTTAGGCCCTTTCGTCGGACGTAAAAGGATGGCACAGAGAGCAGGGCTTAATGTCAATGCCACAATTGTAGACAAGATAACTGATACGGCAATCGTAATAGAGAATTGACGATACAATTGCCCTGTAATGCCGCTCAAGAAGCTAACAGGTACGAATACAGCCGCCAAAACCATTGACGTTGCTATCAAAGCTCCGGTTAATTCTTTCATGGCTCGGTGGGTAGCTTCGCGTGGTGAGATATCCTCTTCATTGATGATACGCTCTACATTTTCGACAACAACGATGGCATCATCCACTACAATACCGATAGCCAATACTAGTCCTAACAATGTCAATGTATTCAATGAAAATCCCATGATAAGCATGAAGCCGAACGTTCCAATCAGTGAAATCGGTACAGCTATTGTAGGAATCAGCGCCGCCCTCCAGTTCTGTAGCGAAAGGAATACCACCAAAATTACAAGGAAAAGAGCTTCAAAAAGTGTCTTATATACCTCGTGTACGGATTGAGAGATGTATTCTGTCATGTCGAATGGAAAGTTATATTCCAATCCTTCTGGGAAGTTCTTACTGATTTCCGCCATTGCCGTGCGGACATTCTCGGCTACTTCCAGTGCATTTGCACCGGGTAACATATAAATGGCAAGAATGGCTGCATTTTTTCCGTTGATTCCACTTTCCGTATTATAAGACGAAGCTTCAAGAGATACACGAGCCACATCACGCATTCGCACAATGGAACCGTCAGAGTTTGCACGGATTACGATATTCTCAAATTCTTCTACAGTTGACAAACGTCCGGAAGCTGTTACGGGCAATGTTACATCCACATCAATGATGGGCTGCTTGCCAAATTCGCCTGCTGCTGATTCGCGGTTTTGATCTTTCAGAGCGTCTTGCAAATCTTTAATGGTAAGTCCCATTGTTGCTAAACGATCGGGATACACCCATATCTGCATGCCATAATAGCGACTACCCACATTTGATACACGTCCTACGCCGGGTATTCGTCTTACTACGTCTAATACATTAATGGTAGCAAAATTACTCAAGTAAATTTCATCAAACTTGGGATCGTCAGACATCAACGTGAGTGTCATCAACTGACTGGGTGATTGTTTTTCAATAGTGATGCCATTTTGTATAACTTCGGCTGGCAATCGACTTTCGGCCAATTTGATGCGGTTTTGTATCTCGACGGCTGCCAAATCAGGGTCGGATGATATGTCGAACGTTATTGTAATAGTCAAATTTCCGGAATTGGAGCAATTGCTTTGCATATAAATCATACCCGGTGTGCCGTTCAATTGTTGTTCGATAGGAGTGGCCACAGCCTGTGACACGGTCAATGCATTGGCTCCCGGATAAGAAGCCGTAACGCGTACTACGGGTGGTGTGATTTGAGGATATTGCTCAATAGGCAACATGATCAACCCAATCAACCCGACAAGTACGATTAACACAGAAATAACCGTCGAGAAGACCGGTCGGTCAATAAAAAATCCTTCTTTCATGTCTCTATTCCTCCTCTTTTTCTCTCAGTGCTTGAATGGCTTTCTCATCGCTCGAAAAGATGGGTTGCACCTTTACGTTCGGCTCCAATTTATGATATCCTTCGATAACTACGCGTTCATTTTCGCCTAATCCACGTTCAATAACTACCGAGTTCTCTATCTCGGGTCCTATTTGTACAAAGCGTTTCTCAGCTACATCATTGCGACGCAAGACGTAAATAAAAGCTCCGCCTTTTTCAATCGAAAGCGCTTTGCGCGGTATCACAATAGCACGTTCGCGCACATCGAGGAGCAATTTTACACGGGTTGACTGTCCCGGGAGCAACTTCCGGTTCGGATTAGGCAGGATGGCACGTACTGTGAATGTACCGGTGTTGGGGTCAACAGAGGGATCGGCAAAGTCAACTACTCCTTTCACGGGATATTCCGAGTTGTCCGCTAATGTAACGGATACAGTAGGTTGCCATGAGCGGGTTGTATCTTGTACGCCGAACTTCACATTTCTTCGCTCGGCACGGAGATAATCTAATGCTGTCATTTTAAAATCAACATCCACAGTATCACTCTTTACGACAATAGCCAATTTGGACTTTGAACCCGGACCAACCAATGTACCGATATCGACCAATCGTTCGCTGATGTATCCTGAGATAGGAGAGGTTACTCGCGTGTAGCTCAGCTCAAGGTTTGCCTGTTCGAGGTCGGCTTTGCTCATTGCTACGTCGGCTTCAGCATTCTCTTTGGCTGCAATCGCATTATCCAAATCCAACTGGCTGGCGGCATGTTGTTCGTAGAGAGGAGCCAATCGTTCAACATCGCGTGTAGCTTTGGCTGCCTGTGCTTCGTTTTTTCTTAGTTGTGCTTTCGCTTTTTCAACACGTGCTTTATATACGGCGGGGCTGATTATAAACAAGGGGTCGCCTTGATGCACCTGTTTCCCTTCTTCAAACATCATCCGCTCTAAATATCCTTCTACGCGTGCATGAATCTCGACAGTACTTGCAGCCCGTATAGTCCCCACATATTCCCCATAAATCTGTACATCCTTCTTTACTGGTTTTTCTACAATCACAATGGGCAATAGCGGTTCATCTTTCTTTTTGCATCCTAGCAAAAGCAGACCGCAACACAAGCACATGCTTAGCATCCATTGTGCGCGCTTACTCATTTTGTGCATTGATTTTCTAACTATGATTAATACTCTAAAACTTCTCCTAATACAGAAATAATCGTTCCAAAGTTGTCTTTTTATTGTTAAAATTGGTTACCGCTTTAATGTTTAGGAAAATAGCGCGTAAAGATAGATATTTATTCCCACATTGCTCACATTTTTATCGGGGATTTATTCCACACTGATTTGTAGAACATCTACAATTTTCCTCCCCGATAAAAATGTCTATGTCGATATAGATTACACTTTAAGACATCATAATTTTTCACAAAACTCAATCCTCTCTTTGTTTGGTCCTATTATGGTAAAAAACCTGACTCCATTTTTCCAAAATGGAAGACCATTTATACAATTATCATCCATTTCTACACCAAAAGATCTTACAAGCGAAAATACGTTATCTATATTCTTTACGTCAATTGCTATATGGTTAATTGCACCGGATTGCATTGCTGCCTGCTCGCTCTGGTATGTTTCAATTACAAGATTCTTCAGTTGGAGAAAAGCCACTTTTTCTCCATTATTCTCTGTTTCAAGTTCAGTGGTAAAACCAAGGCTGTGATAGAAATCTTTAGTTGCCTGAATATCGTTAGTTGGAATACCAATATGCTGGATTCCTGTAA
>CAZOKT010000144.1:0-6297 GCA_964580505.1 uncultured Parabacteroides sp.
TTCTCGTGTGAGAATTACTTGAAAAACTATTCTTGACTTTCTCGTGATGGGAACGTATGATAATTCTCTTAATGGAAAAGAGATTTGGAATTACAATGTAGCGATGAGTTTTATAATTTGAGACAGAATCCGATCGGTTGCCCCCACATGTGTGCGAACAAAATCATCTGCTGCTTTACCTGCTTCCGTCCATTCCTCAGGCGAACCGAGAAGTTTATCCATCGTCTTGACAAATTCATCTTTGTTCCCAACGGGAAAGCCTCCTCCTGCCTTTTGCAAGCCCTCGGCCTCCTTAAACTTATGAAAATTGGGTCCGAAGAGCACTGGTACACCATAAACAGCTGCTTCCAGTGTATTGTGGATTCCTGCACCAAATCCGCCACCGACATAAGCTATCTGCCCATACCGATAGATAGAAGAGAGCAAGCCGAAACTGTCGACAATTATGCAATCTTTATCCTTCAGGTCATTTGTTTTTCGAACCTGTGAAAGGCGAATCGCTGGTCGATGCAATTCAGCCTCGATAGCTTGGAGGTGGCTCTCGTGAATTTCGTGCGGCGCAATAATCAACTTCATTTCCAGCTTTTCATTGAAATAAGGGATGAGAAATGCTTCATCTTGCGGCCACGAACTTCCCGCTACGAGCGTAAGTTGCCTCTCCCCCTCAGGAGAGCAAGTGAATACTTCAATCAACGGCAAATCTTTTGCGGCAAGCCGGATGTCGAGCACACGGTCGAAGCGCGTGTCTCCTGAGACAGTTACGTTTGTGATTCCATATTCGGCTAAGATTTTTTTTGAATATTCGTCTTGCACGAAAAGATGCGTGAAGTTGAAAAGCATTTTCCGGTAAGGCGCACCAAACCATTGAAAGAAAAATTGCTCGCGGCGGAAAACAGCCGAAATGATAAACACCGGAATATCCCGTCGTTTCAACTCCGACAAATAGTTGCCCCAAAATTCATATTTGATAAAAACCGCTGCCTTAGGATGCGCCAAATCCAAGAATTTATTCACACGAGATGGCGTATCGAACGGCAAGTAACAAACTACATCTGCCCCTGCGAAATTTTTCCTCACTTCATAACCTGAGGGAGAGAAAAAAGTAAGGAGGATTTTAAATTCTGGATGTTGCATCTTTATCTTTTCCATCATGGGTCGTCCCTGCTCAAACTCTCCCAGCGAGGCAGCATGAAACCAGATATACTTCTCTCCACTCTGAATTTTGCTCCGTAAGATTCCATATGTTTGTCGTTGTCCTTTCCGCATCAATTTTGCCTTTCGGTGAAAAGGGGAGATAAGAGAAATGACAAAAGCATAAAAGTGAATCAATAAGCTGTACATAAAAGAAGAATTAAGCAAGAAAATACTATTTCAATACCTCAATTGCTCGTTGGATACGACGGATGGACTCTTCTTTTCCCAATGCTTCTGTGATATCGAAGATTCCGGGACCTTTTCCTTCGCCCACCAAAGCCAAACGAGCTGCATTCATGATGTTTCCCAAATGATAACCTTTGCTTTCTATCCATGATTTGGCAGCGTTCTCCGTACTTTCGATGTCGAACGGTTCATGAGCGCGCAAAACTTCAATAAACTCTGTAAGCAGGGCGGCGCTATCTTCTTTCCAACGTTTTTTGCGAGTCTTCTCGTCATACGTCGTAGGTGCTACAAAAAAGAATGAAGAGACATCCCATAAATCTTTGATAAAGCTTACGCGACTTTTCATCATACCGACAACCTTTTCCACATACGCTGGTTCCGTTTTTACGCCGTGCGACTCAACAATCGGCATGAAAAGCGCAGCAATCTCCTTGTTTTCCTTTTTTTGGATATATTGGTGATTAAACCACTTCCCCTTTTCGTAATCGAACTTTGCCCCGCTCTTGCTGCAATGACGAAGATCGAAAGCGTGGATTAATTCGTCCATGCTCATTACCTCTTGGTCATTTCCGGGATTCCAGCCCAAAAGCGCCAAGAAATTCACGACGGCTTCGGGTAAATAACCGCTTTCCCGATAACCGGAAGAGATATCCCCAGTCTTAGGGTCGTGCCATTCTAACGGGAAAACAGGGAAACCTAAACGGTCGCCATCCCGTTTACTAAGCTTTCCGTTGCCTTCTGGCTTTAAGAGAAGCGACAAATGTGCAAATTGCGGCATAGATTCCTCCCAGCCGAAGTATCGATAAAGAAGTACATGTAACGGAGCGCTCGGAAGCCATTCCTCCCCGCGAATCACGTGCGAAATTTCCATCAGATGATCGTCTACGATATTTGCCAAATGGTAAGTCGGTAGTTGGTCTGCTGATTTATAAAGCACCTTATCATCCAAAATAGAAGAGTTGATAACTACTTCGCCACGGATTAAGTCATTTACGAGGATATTCTCATTCGCTTCAATCTTTGCCCGTACCACATATTGATGTCCTGAATCAATCAGCGACTTAGTTTCTTCAGTAGAGAGCGTCAACGAATTGCGCATCAACATGCGTGTAGAAGCATCATATTGAAAATTCGGGATTTCCTTACGTTTTGCTTCCAGTTCTTGCGGTGTATCAAAAGCAATGTAAGCATGTCCTGATTCCAGCAACCGGTTTACATATTTCTTATAGATTTCACGACGTTCACTCTGGCGATACGGTCCGTAATCACCACCAAATCCAACTCCTTCATCAAAATGAATCCCCAACCAAGTTAACGCTTCAATAATATAAGCCTCTGCTCCTGGGACAAAGCGCTGAGAATCGGTATCCTCAATACGAAGAATCAAATCTCCGCCGTGTTGTTTTGCAAATAAATAATTGTATAAAGCGGTACGAACACCTCCGATATGCAACGCGCCCGTGGGGCTGGGTGCAAAACGGACTCTAACCTTTCTTTGAATCATAATTTCATTTGTTTTAAGCGATGCTGATATTTTATCGCGGCAAAATTACTCTTTTTTTTCTGTCCCTAAACTTTTTTTCGTACATTTCGCCCCAAAATGAAAAAATATGAGCATAAAGAATTATAATGTACACCCAGCCATCTATTTTATTGTAGCCGCCTTGTTGCTTTCCTACTTCTTTCCGAGGGAAGGTAAATTCAAATATCAGTTTTATGAAGGAAAACCTTGGCGTTATGAATTATTGACTGCGCCGAGCAATTTCCCGATTTATAAAAGCGACGATCAAGTAAAGGCAGAGCAAGATAGTGTGTTGAAAAAATTCCAGCCCTATTATCGGGTAAATCCGTTGATAGAGACCTCACAAATCGATAAATTAAGAGAAGATTATCAAAGTCATCTCTCAACAAAAGTTACGTCGGCTTACATGCAATATATAGAGAAGATGCTCCAGAAGCTTTATGCAAACGGTATTGTTTCCTCGTCGGATTTTGAGAAATTACGGGCGGAAAACTATGCACAGATTAATTTGATTCAGAATACCATTTCATCGAAGCATTTTGTTTCCGATCTCTTTACCGTTAAAACAGCATACGAATTTATCATAAATAACTGCCCGGCGTCATTGAATAAATCGTTACTCCAGTCATGCGACATCAATAATTATTTGGCTGAAAATGTCTCTTATGATCAAGACATGTCAGACAAAGTGCGGAATGAATTGCTCCAGAGTGTGCCAATTTCATCTGGCATAGTACAAGCCGGTGAGCGTATTGTCGATCGTGGAGAGATCATCGATTCGCATACATACAATGTACTCCGCTCTTTAAAGACCGTTTATGAATCAAAATCCGGCGGGACACAACGGCACAATCTTATGTTGGCAGGACAGATTATCCTTGTATTTGGATTACTCTTTTGTTATTGGCTTTATCTTTGGTCATTCCGTCCGAAAATTTTACATAACCGTCGAAACACATTCTTCCTGCTTTGCTGTATCTTCTGGGGGGTATTGATTACAGAGATTTGTGCAACGAATCTTTTCAATATTTATATTATTCCATATGCAATCATCCCGATTGTGGTGCGTACCTTTTTCGATTCGCGAACCGCATTGTTCACACATTTAATTACAGTGCTGATATGTTCTGTAATGGCTCCTTTCCCACATGAATTCCTGATTCTGCAAATCATCGCAGGAATGGTTGTTACTTTTAGTTTAAAAGAACTATCGCAGCGTTCCCAGTTGATGCACTGTGCGCTTTTTGTCTTCCTTTCTTATACGCTATCTTATGTCAGCTTAGTTCTTTATCAAGATGCCGATTTCAATAAAATCCATTGGGTAATGATACTCTATTTCGGCATCAATTTCATTCTACTGATGTTTACTTATGTTTTGGTGTATATGTTAGAAAAGACATTTGGTTATCTTTCTACAATTACGTTGGTTGAATTGTCGAACATTAACAGCGGAATCCTGAAGAAACTAAGCGAGACTTGTCCCGGTACTTTCCAGCATTCATTGCAAGTTTCCATTATAGCTTCCGAAGCAGCCGTGAAGATTGGAGCCAATGCGCAATTAGTCCGTACCGGTGCTATGTATCACGACATCGGGAAGATGAGCAATCCCATCTATTTCACCGAGAATCAAAACAACGGAGTGAATCCACACAGTACTCTTTCTTATGTAGAAAGTGCGCAACGTGTCATCAGCCATGTTACCGAAGGAGTGAAAATTGCGGAAAAGGCCGGATTACCAAAAGAAATTATCGACTTTATCCGTACGCATCACGGACGTGGCAAGGCAAAGTATTTCTATAACTCTTATAAAAATCAATATCCTGATAAGCCGATGGATGAGTCGCTCTTCACCTATCCGGGCCCGAATCCTTTTTCAAAGGAAACGGCGATTCTGATGATGGCAGATTCCGTTGAAGCGGCATCACGCAGCCTGAAAGAGCATACCGAAGAAGGCATCAAGCAACTGGTCTATAAAATCATTAACGGGCAGATTGCCGACGGATTGTTGCGAAATACTCCACTTACGTTCCGCGACGTAGAGTCTGTCAAGCAAGTATTCATTGAAAAGCTGAAAATCATGTATCATACACGTATCAGCTATCCGGACTTGAAGAAGAAAAATTAATGAGATATAAGTTCTTATTCCTGCTGATTTGCCAATTTTTCTGCACTATTGTCGGAGCGGTGCAATATCCGAAAAAAGAGATACGAGCAGTGTGGCTGACTACTATTTATGGATTGGATTGGCCGCATCATAAGGCTACTTCAGTGGCTTCTCGTCTTGCTCAACAAGATTCACTTTGTGCAATGTTAGACCGCTTACAAGAGGCTAATTTCAACTTGGTGTTTTTTCAGGTGCGACTTCGGGGCGATGTGGCTTATAGGTCGGACATTGAACCCGCGTCTGAGGTCTTTTCCGGAAAGTACGGGGTATTACCGGGTTACGATCCTTTGGCGTTTGTCGTGGAAGAGTGTCACAAACGAGGTATGGAGTGTCATGCTTGGTTTGTCACGTTCCCGGTAGGAAGCGACAAGACTGTGCGTAAACAGGGACAACTTTCGGTAGTGAAACGGCATCCGGAGTTGTGTAAACTGCATAAAGGTGAATGGTTCTTGGATCCGGGTGTGCCGGGAACGACAGATTATCTGCTTGCTTTGGTACGCGAAATTGTACAGGGTTACGACATTGACGGCATCCATTTCGACTATATCCGCTATCCGGAAGCGGCAGAGACATTCCCCGACAAGATAACTTATCGAAAATCGAAAAGCAAACTTCCATTGGACAAGTGGCGGCGAGAGAATATCAACCGTCTTGTTGTTCGTATCTACGACGAAGTGAAGCGGTTAAAACCTTACGTACAGGTCAGTAGTTCGCCGTTAGGAAAATACAGTCGGATTCCACGTGTTCCCAATGCCGGCTGGACAGCACTCGAAAACGTTTTCCAAGATCCGAAGCATTGGCTGGAAGCGGGTAAGCAGGATATGATTGTCCCGATGATGTATTATCTGCATAAGAATTTCTTTCCATTTATGGATAATTGGGTTGAGAATGCTAACAGCCGACTGATTGTCCCCGGACTGGGTGCATATCGGCTCGATAAAAAGGAGGCGGACTGGTCGATAACGGATTTGACGGATCAAATGGATTACAGCCGTTATTTTGGCGGTGCAGGCTGTTCGTTCTTTCGCTGCGGCAATATTCTGGTGAATGAAAAGGGAATCTACGACGAACTTCGCGACGTTTATTATAAATATCCGGCACAATTGCCTCCGCTCTCTTGGTTGAATGATTCAGTACCTGCCGCTCCCGGCGAAATCCATGTGGAGCTTCAGGGTAACGAATTGAGACTGAGTTGGGAAAAGCCTGCCGGAGAAACGCAAGACCTTACCTA
>CAZOKT010000145.1:0-3525 GCA_964580505.1 uncultured Parabacteroides sp.
CCTTTTTTAATGCCTATTAGATCTCCATTTGATAGGCATTTATTTTTCTATTTTGCCGATGTTAGGCTTCTATAAAAAAATAACTACCTCACAATTACTCTCGAGGTAGTTATTTATTTTGTTGCGGAGGCCTGATTCGAACAGACGACCTTTGGGTTATGGGCCCAACGAGCTACCACTGCTCCACTCCGCGGTAGAGAGAGTAATCTTTCAGATTACGATTGCAAAGGTACGACAAAAATCCTAAAAAGGTAATTCTTTGTAGTACTTTTTTTTGCGAGAAGAGGTCTTGTTCTGACTTTTTTACTACTTTTGTGCGCAAAAAATTAGAAGGTGCAGTATTCTATGCCTACAACAATTTCAAAAACACGAGATATGCTGGTAGATGTGGCTCGGCAATTGTTTGCCCGAAAGGGACTTGAAGAGACTACGATGAATGATATTGCACAGACTTCGGGGAAAGGGCGTCGTACCTTATATACCTATTTCAAGAATAAAAATGAAATATATGCGGCTGTGGTAGAATCGGAATTAGATAGTCTATACAAAGTATTGCGCGATGTGGCGGAAAAGAATCTGCCGGCCGATGAAAAGCTGATAATGCTTATCTATACACGTTTGGATGCTGTGAAAGCGTTGGTGTTTCGGAACGGGACTTTGCGGGCAACTTTCTTCCGTGACATTTGGCGTGTAGAAAAGGTAAGGAAGAATTTCGATTTGCGTGAGATAGAGATTATAAAAGGGATATTGGAAGACGGTGTGCAGGAGGGTATTTTCTCGATGCCGGATACAGATATTATGGCATTGGTACTTCATCACGCACTGAAAGGTCTCGAAGTCCCATATATTCGCGGTATTATGGGTGATAACATCAGCCAGCGTATTAAGCGGAGAGATAATGTGATAAATTTAATATTTAACGGAATCAGGATAAAGTAACAGATAATTACGAGATGTATATTAATGCAACAGGTTATTACGTACCCGAAGAACGGGTAGATAATCAACACTTTTTAGAGCTGAATGGCTTAACCAGCGAATGGATTGAACAACGTACTGGTATCCGTACTCGTTCAAAAGCAAAACCGGAAGAGAATATTAATACGATGAGCTTGGATGCTGTTCGAGCTGCTTTACCCAAATTGCCATATGATATTACAGGCATTGATTTAATTATTTCTGCATCTTATTCTCCTTATGATACAGTTGCTACGGCTGCTCATTTGGCACAGCATGAGTTTAATATAGAGGAAGCAAAGGCGTTGTATCTCTCTTCGGCTTGTTCTTCATTCCTTAATGCATTAGAGGTAGTAGAGGGCTATTTCACTATGGGAAAGGCAACAAGGGCTTTAATTCTGAGTGCAGATAAGAATTCGGCGTATGCTAACGAGACGAATCCGAAGGATGGTCACTTATGGGGGGATGCAGCAGCAGCTTTCTTTCTCTCTAAAGAACGTGTGACGGAGAAGGATGCCGAAGTGATAGAAATTTTTACACAAGGATTGGGACATTTGCCTAAAGCTCCAGTTGCGGTGCATCTTTGTCCGCGAGACGGTGGTATCATGATGCCTGAAGGACGTGATGTATTTGTGCAAGCATGTACATATATGCCGAAGAATGTATTATATCTTTTGGAAAAGAACAATTATACGTTGGATGACTTGAGCTATTTTATCGGTCATCAGGCTAATATGCGAATCATGTCGAATATTGCTAAGCATTTGGGATTGCCGGAAGAAAAGTTCTTGCATAATATTGAGGAATTGGGTAATACCGGCTCTGTTAGTTCGGCTTTGGTTTATGCGCAGAACGAGACACTTTTCCGGAAAGGTGATTTAATTGCACTGACTGTATTTGGCGGTGGTTATTCGACCGGAGCTTGTTTGATTAGATGTTGAATAGAAAAAAATATAAACAATGAAATTATTGGAAGGTAAAGTTGCTATCGTAACGGGTGCGGCTCGCGGTATTGGTAAAGCCGTAGCATTGAAATTCGCTTCGGAAGGAGCAAATGTAGCGTTTACGGATTTGGTAATAGACGAGAAAGGATTGGCTACTCAGCAGGAATTGGAGGCTTTAGGAGTAAAAGCTAAAGGGTATGCTTCAAATGCAGCTGATTTTGAAGAGACGCATAATGTCGTAGCAGAAATCGTAAAGGATTTCGGACGTATAGATATTTTGGTGAATAATGCCGGTATTACGAAAGATGGATTGATGATGCGTATGAGCGAAGCTCAGTGGGATGCTGTGCTGAGTGTCAATCTGAAATCAGCTTTCAATTTTATCCATGCTTGTACGCCGATTATGATGAAGCAACGTTCGGGAAGCATCATCAACATGGCTTCGGTAGTGGGTGTACATGGGAATGCGGGGCAATGCAACTATTCGGCTTCGAAGGCAGGTATGATTGGCTTGGCTAAGTCTATCGCTCAGGAGCTGGGTTCGCGCGGTATTCGTGCAAATGCCATTGCGCCGGGATTTATCATTACCGATATGACAGCTGCGCTTTCGGAGGAGGTACGCAAAGAATGGTGCCAAAAGATACCATTGCGTCGCGGGGGTACGCCTGAAGATGTGGCAAATATTGCGACTTTCCTCGCTTCGGATATGTCTTCTTATGTATCCGGACAGGTTATTCAGGTGGATGGCGGAATGAATATGTAAATGAAAGAATGAAGAGAACTGATTTCTCATTCTTCATTTTTGTTTTCTGCTCTTGATTTATGGAAGTCATTTACGAAGATAATCACATCATCGCTGTCAATAAGACTTGTCGGGAGATTGTACAGGGAGACAAGACAGGCGACGAGCCGCTTTCCGAGAAGCTCAAGGCATGGTTGAAGAAGAAGTATGACAAACCGGGCAATGTCTTTGTGGGCGTTACTCACCGGCTGGATAGGCCGGTGAGCGGTGTAATTATCTTCGCGAAGACTGGTAAAGCTCTGACGCGGCTCAACGAACTGTTCCGCACGGGAGGCGTGAAGAAGACTTATTGGGCAATCGTCAGGAACCGTCCGCCTAAAGAAGAAGATGAACTGACGAATTGGCTGGTGCGCAATGAAAAGCAGAACAAAAGCTATGCCTACGACACGGAACGCCCGAATGCAAAAAAAGCCATCCTGCATTACCGGCTGATTGCCCGTTCTGACAACTACTATCTTTTGGAAATAGACCTGAAGACAGGTCGTCATCATCAGATTCGTTGTCAGTTGGCGCGTATGGGTTGTCCGATTAGAGGTGATCTGAAATATGGAGCTGAGCGTTCCAATCCAGACGGCGGAATCAGTCTCCATGCGCGTAGTGCGTCGTTTATCCATCCCGTTTCCAAACTTCCCATTCACATCGTTGCTCCTGTCCCGAATGATTCTTTGTGGCGGGCTTTTATAGAACGGATAGGGGAGTAGTCCTTTCTATTCCCATTTTAATCGGAAGCTATCTCTAAAAATAGATATTCCCGCTGGAACAGGCAGCCATGCAAGGGGCGTAAAACAACCCATGCATGGGTTGCAAAACGAGTCATGCATG
>CAZOKT010000145.1:3625-6183 GCA_964580505.1 uncultured Parabacteroides sp.
GTCACTCGTGGGTCACAGAAACGGGTCACTCGTGGGTCGCAAAAGCACCTCTTAGTAATCAAACCTGCCAACCCGAACTTTGCTCCTGTATGTTCCAGAGTGAGGCATAGAGTCCGTTCCTATAGAGAAGTTCGTTATGTTTGCCTTGCTCCACAATCGATCCGTCCTTCAGTACGACAATCTGGTCGGCATTCCGTATCGTCTTGAGTCGATGGGCGATGACCACGACCGTCCTTCCCTGAATCAGCCGGTTGATAGCCCGCTGTACTTCCACTTCGTTCTCGGGGTCTAACGAAGCTGTTGCTTCGTCCAATAAAACTATCGGTGCATCTTTCAGTATGGCACGGGCGATAGACAAGCGTTGCTTCTCTCCTCCGGAGAGTGTGCATCCGCCTTCACCCACCATCGTGTCATATCCTTTGGGCAGCCGCAGAATAAAGTCATGGCACTGCGCCCGGCGGGCTGCTTCGATAATCTCCTCGTCGGTCGCATCCGCTTTGCCGAAACGGATATTGTTGCGTACCGTATCTTGAAAAAGGTAAACGTCCTGGAAGACCATCGAGATGCGACGCATCAGCGATTCCGGTTCTACCTGCTTCATGTCTGTCTCTCCGAGAGTTATGGTGCCACTGTCCGGATCGTAAAAGCGGGCGCATAGCTTCATCAGCGTGCTTTTCCCGCTGCCTGAGGGGCCTACCAATGCAGTGAGCGTCCCTTTCTTCAGCGTCAGATTGATATGATGGAGAACCTTTTTGTCCTGATAGCCGAAGGAAACGTCTCGGAAGGTGATGTCTCCGCCGTCGGGAGCTTCGGCTTCTCCCTTCATCTCCGGCTCGTCCATTAGGCTGAGGATACGCCCGCCAGCAATGGAAAAATAGCGGAACTCGGCAAAGTTGGTCAGTGCGGAAGTAAGCGGGTCGAAAACGCGTGCCCCTACTACAAGGAACATGACGAAGGTCATTAGCGAAAGCGTCCCACCTACCAGCAGGTAAGTCCCGCAGAGAATCATCAGCGTTAATCCAGCGCGTACTATCGTAACGGAGAGCAGGACGAACGGACCCAGTAGTGCTTCCTGACGGATGCAAGCTCGCCGCAGCTCGGCAAAGGCGTCGCGCAGGCGGATGAAGTGCTCGCCCACTAGATTATAGGCCTTCATGACGCGGATTCCTTGCAAGTACTCTTCCAGACGGTTGCCTGCGTTGATTTTTGCTTCGATCTGCTTTGTGCTCAACCGGTGCTGTACTTTCGTGCTGAGCCAGAGCACGAACATAGCCAGCGGGAGTGCGATAAACATCGCCACCGCCATGCGCCAGTCTATCCAGACTAAAGAAAGAAAAGCGAGTATAGGCATGACCAGCGCACCCATCAGTTGGGGAAGATGGTGCGAGATGCCGGTTTCCGTCATGGTAAAGTCGGTAATCAGCATCGACGATAAATCGCCAGGGTCGCGACGGGACAGGAATCCGAGCGAAAGTTTCCTTAGGTGCTCCGCCAAAGCAATGCGCCCGTTGGCGCTCATTTCATACGCTCCGCGGAAATTTGCCCGGTAAGAAGCCCGTTCCGCCCAGTACATGACAAAGACATAAACGACCAAGATGCCGAAGAGTGTCCATAGCCGGTTCGTGTCTAATGGTGTCCCGCTGCCGTCGAATGCCCGGAAGATGGTTTGTATGGCCTCGATAGAGAGACAGAAGGGCAGGATATTGACCAGATTGGCCAATGCGGTATAGCCGACCGGCCTCTTTAACCGTTCGGTCTGGCCGATAGTGATGTTTTGTATTGCATTCATAAGGTTTCCTCCTTATTTGATTGATTACTTAATTCCCAGCGGGAAGCGTCCGTATAGGCGTTCCACATCTGCTGATAGATGCCTGCCTTCCCGCTCAGTTCTTTATGCGTTCCCGTTTGTACGATTTGTCCCTCTTTCATAACGATAATCCGGTTGGCGGAAATGATTGACGAGAGACGGTGCGCGATAATGATGACAGTCTTGTCCTGGATGAGCTCATGTAAAGCTTGCTGCATCTTGTATTCGTTCTCCGGGTCGGCAAAGGCGGTGGCTTCGTCGAGCACCAATATCGGTGCATTCTTCAGGATAGCTCGTGCCACGCAGATGCGTTGTGCTTCTCCGCCGGAAAGGTAAATACCTTTGTCGCCGATGCGGGTATTGTATCCCTCTGGCAATTGACTGATGAAGTCATGGCATTGTGCAGCGCGTGCAGCTTCTTCCACCGATTGGCGCGTTGCCTTCGGATGGCCTGCGGCTATATTTTCATAGATGGTGTCGTAAAATAGGAAAGTCTCCTGAAAGACAAACGAAACCAAATCCATCAGTCGCTCGGTCGGAATCTGCCGGATGTCGACTCCTCCAATCCGTATCTCGCCCGCTTCCACGTCCCAGAAGCGCGGAATCAGTGAAGCAACTGTCGATTTTCCGGAACCCGACGGTCCGACCAGCGCCGTTATGTTTCCTTGTGGGGCTCGGAAAGAAATGTGCTGCAAAGCCTTTGTCCGAGTCGCTTGTTGTTTGTTCTCGTAAGAAAAACTCACGTCGTAGA
>CAZOKT010000146.1:0-6174 GCA_964580505.1 uncultured Parabacteroides sp.
ATGAACAAGATTTTTCACCTTTTAGGATGTGCAGTCCTTTTCCTGATGGCGGCTTGCACATCGAGTGAGGGCAGTTCCGTCCCTTATGAATCGGTTCTGAATGACCCGATGCAAGCGCGTATCTACACGTTAGATAATGGACTAAAGGTTTATCTCACTGTCAATAAGGAAACACCAAGAATTCAGACTTACATAGCCGTGCGGGTGGGCGGAAAGAACGATCCGGCGGAAACTACGGGTTTGGCGCATTATTTTGAACATCTCATGTTCAAAGGAACGAAACAATTCGGTACGACCGACTATGCCGCCGAAGAACCGATGCTCGACGAGATAGAGCGGCTCTTCGAAGTGTACCGTCAGACGACCAATGAGGCAGAACGCAAGGCCATCTACAGGCAGATAGACAGTGTTTCTTACGAAGCTTCGAAGCTCGCCATCCCTAATGAATACGACAGGCTGATGGCAAGCATTGGTGCAACGGGTACGAATGCCTACACGGGCCACGACATGACAGTTTACGTGGAAGACATCCCAGCAAACGAGGTGGACAACTGGGCCCGCATTCAGGCCGAACGCTTCCGAGACCCCATCATCCGCGGCTTCCACACAGAGCTGGAAACGGTCTATGAGGAAAAGAACATGTCGCTGACGCGAGATGGGAGAAAAATATATGAATCCCTCCTCAGTGCTCTCTTCCCCGACCATCCCTATGGCACGCAGACTGTGCTCGGGACGCAGGAGCATCTAAAGAATCCGTCCATCAAGAACATAAAGAATTATTTCAAGACTTGGTACGTGCCGAACAACATTGCCATCTGTATGTCGGGCGATTTAGACCCGGACAAGACCATCGGGATTATCCAAAAGTACTTCGGAGACATGACGCCGAACGAAAACCTGCCAGCTCGCCCCGAGCCTAAGGAAAATCCTATCAAAGAGCCGGTAGTCAAAGAGGTTTTGGGCTTGGATGCGGAGCATATTGCCTTGGCATGGCGCATCCCTTCCGATATGGAAAGCGACAACCTGCTGCGCATCTTTGGTGAAGTATTGAATAACGGCAAGGCGGGGCTTATGGACATCGACCTTACGCAGCAGCAGAAAGTGCTTTACTGCTATTCGGGCAATTTCGGGTTGGCAGATTATAATGGCTATATGCTTGCAGGCGCACCGAAGCAGGGGCAGACGCTCGACGACGTGAGAGCGCTCCTTCTCGAAGAGATAGAGAAGCTCAAGCGGGGAGATTTCGACGAAGACTTGTTGGAGGCAGCCATCAACAACTATAAATTGAGCTTCATGCGACAGCTGGAGGATAACAGCAGCCGTGCAGATATGTTTGTGGATGCCTTTATCGAGGGCGACTCGTGGAGCGAGGTTGTCAGCAAGTTCGACAACATGAGCAAAATCACAAAACAGCAAATCGTAGATTTCGCTAACCAATACTTCGGCGATAATTATGCCGCTGTTTACAAAAGACAAGGCAAGGACCCGAATGAAAAGAAGATGTACAAGCCGGAAATTACCCCGATTGTAGTGAACCGCGACACGGTCAGTGCGTTCCTCCGTGAAATCCAAGCGATACGGGTCACTCCGATTGAGCCGGTATTCTTAGACTTCACAAAAGACATACAGCAACTGACTGCAAAGTCTGACATCCCGGTATTGTATAAAGAAAACACGGCAAACGACCTCTTCGAACTGATGTACGTGTTCGAGATGGGTTCAAACAATGATAAAGCAATGAATACAGCAGTCAGTTACCTTTCCTATCTGGGTACATCAACAAAGAGTTTGCAGGAAATCAATAGGGAATTCTATAAGCTGGCATGCAATTTCGACGTTCATCCGGGTACCACACGCACCTACGTTACGTTGAACGGTTTGCGCGAGAATATGCCGCAAGCCGTAGAGCTGTTCGAAGAGTTGCTTGCCGACGCACAGGTAAATGCAGAGGCTTACGAGAACTTGGTGGACGACATCCTGAAGTCTCGCGCGGATGCGAAACTGAATCAGGGTGCAAACTTCAACCGCCTGATACAATATGCACTCTGGGGAGCAGACTCGCCGACAACACACGTGTTGTCATCCACCGAATTACAGCAGATGAACCCGCAGGAATTGGTAGATCGTATCCACAAAATCAACAGCTACGAGCATAAGATATTGTATTACGGTCCGGAAAATCCGAAAACCCTGATTGAGATCATCAACAAATACCACCAAGTACCAGACAAGCTGAATCCGATACCGGAAGCACCCGATTTCCAAATGCAAGAAACGCCAGATAATAAGGTTTACTTCGCGCAATATGACGCAAAGCAAATCTACTTGGCGGCGATCTCCAATCGAGGCGAGAAATTCGACATCGACATTGAACCGACTTTGAATATGTATAATGAATACTTCGGAAGCGGAATGAACTCCATTGTTTTCCAAGAGATGCGCGAATCGCGTGCATTGGCTTATTCTGCCGGAGCTCTCTTGATTTCGCCGTCAAAGCAGAAATATCCTTATTATTACTACACAGCCATTGCGACGCAGAATGACAAAATGCTCGATGCCATCGAAGCCTTTAATGAGATCATCAACAATATGCCGGAGTCGGAGCGTGCCTTTAATTTGGCAAAGGAATCGCTGATTACCCGTCTGCGCACCGACCGGATCACGGGAGACGGTGTATTATGGGCTTATCTGGATGCACAGGACTTAGGTCTGTCAATCGACAGTCGCAAGGCATTGTTCGAGCAGGTACAAAACATGACATTGCCACAGATAAAAGCCTTTCAGGAGGAATGGGTAAAAGATCGCACGTATGTCTATGCCATTTTGGGCGATGAAAAAGACCTCGATATGAAAGGACTCTCCAAATATGGCAAGATACAGAAGCTCAGCAAAGAAGAAATATTCGGATATTAACTGATACAAAACTAAATTTATGAAGACAAAAACATTATTAGTTGCAGTTGCAGCATTAATTATGGGCATGACATCATGCTCAGACACGCCTACCACCAAAATTACAGTGTATGGTTGGCAAGGTGAAGGTGAAAACGTAACGGCCGAATCTATCGACGCTGATTTCAAGAAATGGAAAGAACATGGACTGGACGGCATGTGTTATAATGCCGGCGGTTTTAATACGGAAAAGCATGCTCGCGCAGCAAAGATTGCTCATACGCACGGATTGGAATACCATGCCTGGATTCCGAGTATGCTGAAGGGCGACGCAGATTCTACTTGGTATGCCGTAAACCGAAAAGGCGAATCTGCTTATACCGTACAGGCTTATGTACCTTATTATAAATGTATGTGCCCGAACAATCCGGATGTGATCGATTATCTGGTTACGGAGTATGGCAAGATTGCCGACATTCCGGAGGTGGATTATGTGCATCTGGATTATATCCGCTATGTGGATGTGATTCTGGCACGCGGCTTATGGGAAAAATACGGCTTGGTAATGAATGAGGAATATCCAATGGCTGACTATTGCTATTGTGATAAGTGTGTGGCAGACTTCAAAGCGGCAACCGGAATCGACATCAAATCGGTTGAAGATCCGTCTACTTGTGAAGAATGGAAAGAGTTCCGCTACAATGTTATAACCAATATAGTAGGTAAGATTGCGGACGCCGTACATGCAAAGGGCAAGAAAATCAGCGCAGCAGTATTCCCCGGACCGGATTCTTATGCTAAGAAACTGGTGCGTCAGGAATGGAACAAGTGGAATGTTGACGCTTTCTTCCCGATGAATTATAACGACTTTTATCTGGAGCCGGCTTCTTGGGTGGGTGAGGTTACAGAGGAAGAAGTCGCTTCGGTCAACGGAGAGAAGCCTATTTACAGCGGATTGTTTATCTGCAAAGATTGGCAGAACAAAGCCAATATCAAAGACCCGGAAGGGCACGGTTTGATTCCGTCGGAAATCGCTGAAGCCGTGCGTGGTTCAATAGAAGCTGGCGCAGCCGGAGTGGCTCTGTTTACTCCGTCAGACATGACTGATGAGCATTGGGCAGAATTTGACAAAGCTATCCATCAGACCTATCAGGTAAAGAAATAGAACCATACAGAAGATGCTCTCTCTACATGGGGGAGCATCTTTTTTATACAAGAGGATTTGCTCCGATATTGCCTAGCTTTTATCAGGACTTTGGGCAGAGTAAGGATGAAACATAGGCAGCATGCTTTGGTACGTCTGGTAGAAAAAAATCGAGTGAAGCACAAATTGGAGCAATGCCCGTGCAAGTTTAGAAATAGCTTCTTATATTTGCAGGCGATTCAAACAAGCATATAATTAATCGGAGGTTACAACATAATGTTAGATATTCAAGCTATTCGGGCGGATTTCCCAATTTTATCCCATCAGGTTTATGGTAAACCGCTGGTTTACTTAGATAATGGAGCAACGACCCAGAAACCTCGTTGTGTAGTGGAAAAGATAGAAAACGGCTATTATAACGTCAATGCAAATATCCATCGCGGAGTGCACTTTCTGAGCCAGGAAGCTACCGAAGCACATGAGGAGGCACGCAAGACGGTTCAATATTTCATAAATGCGCATTCATCTAACGAAATCGTCTTTACACGGGGTACGACGGAATCCATTAACCTCATCGCTTCCAGCTTTACGGACGAATATATGTCGGAAAGCGATGAAGTCATTATCTCGGTCATGGAACACCACTCGAACATCGTTCCGTGGCAAATCCAGGCAGCTAAGAAAGGAATCTGTTTGCGAGTCATCCCCATGAATGAAAAGGGAGAGCTACAACTGGATGAATACAAGATGCTTTTCACGGAAAAGACGCGTTTGGTGTCTGTTACACACGTATCGAATGTATTAGGGACAGTTAACCCAATAAAAGAAATCATAGAGATTGCCCATGAACGAGGCGTACCGGTCTTGGTAGATGGCGCACAATCCATTCCTCACATAAAGGTGGATGTACAGGAACTAGACGCAGATTTCTACGTGTTCTCCGGACATAAAATTTACGGCCCTACCGGTATCGGCGTACTTTATGGGAAAGAAGAATGGTTAGACAGACTTCCGCCCTATCAAGGTGGAGGAGAGATGATTGCAACCGTAACTTTCGAAAAGACGGTATTCAATGAACTCCCCTTTAAATTTGAAGCCGGTACACCGGATTACATCGGGAGCACGGCTCTGGCGGAAGCATTGAATTATGTGAATCGTATCGGCATGGAGCAGATTGAGGCTTACGAGCATGACTTATTATTGTATGCAACGGAGAAATTTAATGCTATCGAAGGGATACGAATCTTTGGCAATGCGACGAACAAGGGCGCTGTACTCTCTTTCCTTGTAGGAAATATACACCACTATGATATGGGAATGTTGCTCGACCATTTAGGCATAGCCGTCCGTACCGGGCATCATTGTGCCCAGCCTTTGATGCAGGCTTTAGGAATAGAAGGAACCGTCCGCGCATCCTTTTCCTTTTATAATACAAAAAAGGAAGTAGATGTATTGGCCGCAGGTATCGAACGTATTAAGACCATGTTCTAACGTCCGATGGTCGGAATGTTAAATGTTTCTTCGTAAGTATTATCCCGATTTCCTGTCTTTAAGGTGATGGTATAGCTCGCTTCTCCGGATTTTAAATTCGGGGATGCAATTAAATTCACCTGATAACGGATTACTTCTCCCGGTTTGATGTTACGAATAGTCAATGCTTCCGAGCATCGAATCTCCTTGGCTTGCTTAGATCCTTTCAATTCAGGGACGACTTCGCGCACAGTTTGGTTTCCCTCATTACATATGATAAATGTAAATCGGCAATGTTCTTCTGCATCAATAGCCCGATTACCATTCTCATCATCCAGAATAATATCCCGTATATATAAAGAAGGTGATGCTTCCTCCTCATAAACCTCTGTCCGTGTTTGATTGTTATAAGGGCTTGTCGCAGCTGCACCTAATGCACCTCCTGCTATTCCACCTACCACCGAACCAATCAACGAACCTCTCCAACCTCCGACACGGTCACCTATCAATGTGCCGGATACGCTTCCGATCATCCCGCCTGCTTGCATACCGAATAATTGTCTATTTTGTGGCGTCATTGTACTACAGCCATTCAGTAATGCAAGACACAATATACATATAATTATGCAATTCAGTACTTTCATCACACATTCTTTTATTATTATCTA
>CAZOKT010000147.1:0-6159 GCA_964580505.1 uncultured Parabacteroides sp.
ATATTATGGCTCAACAGGTAAATAATATTCTTCTTTTGCTCTTTCCATTGGAAAATCTCTTGGCTGAAGTGATCCGGATGGAAATGAGAAGACAGGACATAAAGCGGCTTCGGCTGACGCAACACATAATCATGCACATAACCGACCTTCTCTTTCGTATCCTTATAATAATCGAAAAGGAACAGACAATGTTTCGCCTCCAAGACGAAACAGCTATGATATATATAGGTGAGCTTCATGATGGGCTACTTATTTACAGGTATTCCTCTCTTGTTTTGTCCGATGTTCATTGCAATTACACAAAGAAAATCGGTTATGGAATGCTTTTTCTCAGTGTTTGCCTTATCCTCCGGCGTTGCCTGCCGAACTTTATCTTTCTTTTCCGGCTTATCTTCTCGAAGCGGATGGCGTAGTCCAGCTTGCATTCATTTTTTGAACAGGAAGCTGATAGCATTACTATTTGTCTGCTGGATAGACTACCCCGAGCTGGCGACGTACCTCGTCAATAATTTCAAGCGTTATCAAAGAGTTCTGATGGCTATTAATGCGGGATTCACGCTGTCCTGACTCGATTAAATCAACAAATTCGGCCACCTCATAATAGTATTCGTCTTTGTTAGTAGGTACGGTGAGGTCAACTGAGTCCAGCACTGTGCCTTTACCTGATGCCGCCACAGGTCGAGGCTGCCATGTAATACGGTTTATCTGGTTGATTTTGTTAAGGATAAGATTCCCTTCCTCGCCCTCAATCTCCGTAGGCAATGACGAATTGGCAATTTTGGAATACAACACTGTTGCGTTCATGTCTGCGTAATCGAAATTTACTGCACCCTGTCCATCCACACCGCTACTTAAGAGGACTCCGGATGCGGTAATGCGCTGTGGGCGACCGAAGAGAACAACCATCGGATAAATTGTATAGATGCCGATATCCATCATTGCTCCATTTGAGAATTCTGGATTGAAAGCATTTAGTACAATGCCTTCTTTGAATTTGTCATAACGTGAAGAGTATTGGCAATAAGCTGAAAAGTAACGACGTATCATACCTATACGCGGCAATGCTTCCCGCAAAGCAAGGAAATTGGGCGTTAATGTCGGCTTCATTGCTTCCATCAGTGTAACATTATATTTCCGAGAAGTCTCAATCATTAGTTGAGCCTCGCGTGCATTTGATGCTAAAGGCTTCTCACACAGCACATGCTTGCCATGTTGCATAAAAAGAATACTTTGTGGTGCATGTAGAGAATTAGGAGAGGCAATATAAACAGCATCAATTAAATCGCTGGCAGCCATTTTCTCCAGTGAAGTAAATGTGTGCGGAATCTGATACTTAGCAGCAAACTCATCCGCTCGCTCTTGTGTGCGCGAATAAACAGCAGTTAACTCAAACCGTTCATCCTGTCGAGCACCAGCAATTACCCAATCAGTAATAAAATTTGTGCCAATAACAGCAAAACGAGTCTTCTTCATAATCGAATATAAAAATTATCAGTTTGTGGATACTACCTCCGGACTACACAGGTTCAACCTCCGAGGCACTTAGGTCGCACCTCTAAGGCACTTAGGTTGTACCTTTGAGGCGCTTAGGTCATACGGCACACTCTGCTTATATCGAACTCACGTTATTTATTGTTTTCTGAATGGAGCCTTAATGACTTGTGCTTTTAGATTGCGGTTACGTACTTTGATATAAATCTCTGTGCCGACTTTAGATTGGGAAGTTGGGACATACCCCATTCCGATACCTTTCTTCAATACTGGTGACATTGTACCCGATGTAACAATACCAATACGTTTATCCGTTGCATCGACTATTTCGTAGCCATGACGCGGAATGCCTTTGTCTATTAACTCGAAGCAGCATAGTTTACGCATTACACCTTCTTTCTTTTGACGTTCCAGTTCAATACGGTTCGTGAAATTCTTTCCCTCGGTGAACTTCGTAATCCAACCCAATCCGGCTTCAATGGGCGAAGTCGTATCATCCAAATCGTTTCCATAGAGACAATAACCCATTTCCAAACGCAGTGTATCGCGTGCACCGAGTCCGATAGGTTTAATGCCTTCCGGTTTTCCAGCCTCGAAGATTGCATTCCAAATCGTCATTGCTTCGCTCGGATAGAAATACAACTCAAATCCACCGGCACCCGTATAGCCCGTGTTTGAAATAATCACATTTTTGCAACCTGCAAACTCTCCTGTCGTGAAGCAATAATACGGAATAGCAGAAAGGTCTACAGGCGTGAGGCGTTGCAATACCTCTTTGGCTTTTGGACCTTGGATAGCCAATTGGGCTATATTATCTGATGCGTTCTCCAATTCTGCACCAACATAATTGTGGCTTACACACCAATTCCAATCCTTTTCGATGTTGGCTGCATTTACTACCAGCATATATTTCTCCGGTTCGTAATAGTAGACAATCAAATCGTCCACGATTCCACCTTGCTCATTCGGAAAACAGGTGTACTGTGCCTTTCCGATAGTCAGTGTAGAAGCATCATTAGAAGTAACAGATTGAATGAAATCTAAAGCTTTAGGCCCTTTCACCCAAAACTCGCCCATGTGTGAAACATCAAATACACCGACACCATTCACAACTGTCATGTGTTCTTCAATGATTCCGGAATATTCAATTGGCATATTGTAGCCTGCAAATTCGTGCATCTTTGCACCTAAAGCAATATGCACATTTGTAAATGGAGTTGTCTTCATCTTTGTGTGTTTATCTATTATGCTGATATTTTTTAGCTAATAATTCTGCAATCTTTATTACTGTCCCCATTGCCTTTTGCAGAGAAGGAATAGGAATATATTCATATCGTCCGTGGAAGTTATGCCCTCCGGTGAACAAATTTGGACAGGGTAAACCCATAAACGAAAGGCGAGCGCCATCTGTCCCCCCACGAATCGGTTGTACTTTCGGAGTTATACCCATTGACTCCATTGCTTGAAACGCCAAGTCTACGATATGCTTCTTTGGTTCTACGATTTCACGCATATTATAATATTGATCACGCATTTCCAATGTCGTACTTCCCGGATAGGATATATTCATCTGCTCCACCAATTGTTTCAGTAGAGCTTTCTTCTGTTCGAACAATTCGCGGGAATGGTCGCGGATGATATAGCTTAGACTTGCATCCTCAACAGTTCCATTCATACCAATCAGATGGAAAAAGCCTTCATATCCATCAGTATGTTCTGGGCGTTGTTCTGCAGGAAGCCAAGAAGCAAACTCTGTAGCCAATAAAGCGGCATTAATCATCTTGTCCTTTGCCGTACCTGGGTGCACATTCAATCCTTTAAAACGAACCTTAGCTGCTGCGGCGTTAAAATTCTCATATTCTAACTCTCCTATCTGCCCTCCATCGACAGTATAAGCCCAATCACATCCGAACTTTTGCACGTCAAAGTGGTCAGCTCCTTCACCAATCTCTTCGTCAGGAGTAAAACCAATACGGATTTTCCCATGCTTAATCTCTGGATGCTCTTTCAGATAAGCCATTGCAGAGATAATAGCAGCCACGCCGGCTTTATCATCTGCTCCCAAAAGTGTGGTTCCATCGGTTACAATTAAATCCTGACCGATATACTCCGTCATTTCCGGAAACATGGCTGGAGAGAGTGCGATGTTTTGTTCTGTATTTAGAACGATATCACCTCCTTCATAATGAACAATACGAGGTTTCACTTCGTCACCTTTCATATCCGGACTTGTATCTAAATGAGAAATAAAACCAATAGTTGGAATAGTTTCATTATTGGTATTTGCCGGCAAGGTCGCCATCACGTAAGTATGTTTATCGATGGAAATATCTTCTAATCCTAATGCCTCTAATTCCTTAACTAATACTTCGGCAAAAACACGTTGTCCCGGTGTGCTCGGGGTTACTCGGGTTGTTTCATTGGATTGCGTCCCGAAAGTCACGTATCTCAAAAAACGTTCTACTATTGTTTCTGTCATAGTTCCTATTACTATAAATTTGGAAGGCTAAAATTAGGCATAGATTTGGAATTATACAAATGAATTTGGAGATTTTTGCTCCTAATAAATAGAGAAGCGGTGTAGAGTTAAGCATGAATTCTCTACACCACTCAGTTTAATGTCTATTATTCCAAGTATGTGTAACCATACAATCCGGAACGGTAATTCGATATGAATTCACGTCCTTCTTCGGTGGTGATTGTTCCTTTTTTAATAGAAGAAGCAACCCATACCTCGATAGCTCGCGCCATACGTTTAGGATTGAATTGTACATATTCCAATACGTCAGCTACGGTTTCTCCTTCAATGACTTTATCAATTACATATTTATCGCCTTTGACTTTGATATGTACAGCATTGGTGTCACCAAACAAATTGTGTAAATCTCCCAAGATTTCCTGATAAGCTCCTACAAGGAATACGCCCAAATAGTAATGTTCGCCTTGTTTTAGTGGATGAACAGGCAAGTGGTAGGAGAAGTTTCGCGTAGAGATAAAGTTGTCTATCTTTCCGTCCGAATCGCAAGTGATATCTTGTAATGTGGCAGATCTTGTCGGTTGCTCGTTTAGGCGGCTTATAGGCATTACCGGAAATATCTGGTCGATAGCCCAAGAGTCCGGCAAGGATTGGAATAACGAGAAGTTACAGAAATATTTATCCGGTAAAAGTTTGGATATCTTTTTTAATTCATCCGGTGCATGTTTGACCCCTTCCGCCATTTCATATACTTCGCGGGCAATCGACCAGAAGAGCCGTTCTACTTGGGCACGAGTACGCAAGTTGATTAAACCTAAGTTGAATAGTTCCAAAGCCTCTTCGCGGCATTGCATGGTATCGTGCCACGTTTCTATCAGGCGAGGTTGATTCAGATTATCCCAAAGGTTATAAAGCTCACGGACTAATTCGTGTGCGTCCGGTTGCAATTCTTCGTTTTCATCGCAAGCTGGAAGACTGGTACTTGCCAATGCTTCGATAATCAGTACGGAATGATGTGCCGTCAAAGAGCGTCCTGATTCGGTAATGATATTGGGTTGTTCCAATTCAAACTTCTTGCATACATCGGCTAAAGCGGAAACGGCATCGTTTACATATTCCTGAATAGAGTAGTTCATGCTATTTCCGCTCAGCGCTGAGCGCGTACCGTCATAATCTACGCCTAAGCCTCCTCCGATATCCACAAATTTTACATCAAATCCTAAACGTTTAAGTTGCACATAGAATTGAGTCGCTTCACGTAATGCCGTCTTGATGCGCCGGATATTTGTTACTTGGCTTCCTATGTGAAAATGTATCAGCTTCAGACAATTCTTCAGTCCGTTTTCTTCCAATAGTTCTAAAGCTTCCAATAATTCACAGGAGTTGAGGCCAAACTTGCTTACGTCACCTCCGGATTCTTCCCATTTTCCGCTTCCTGAACTTGCCAGCTTAATGCGGATGCCAATGTTCGGTCGGATATTCATGCGATGGGCAAGGCATGCAATTGTTTTTAGTTCCATCATCTTTTCGACTACAAGGAAAATGTGTCTTCCCATCTTTTGCGCCAATAAAGCCAGCTCTATGTAACTTTCATCTTTATATCCGTTGCAGATAATCATGGCATCGTTGTCTATGTCAATAGAAAGAACGGCGTGCAGTTCCGGCTTCGAGCCTGCTTCTAAACCGATATTGAACTTATTGCCGTGACTGACAATTTCTTCTACCACTGGGTGCATCTGATTCACCTTAATAGGGTAAATGATGTAATTCTTTGCCGTAAACCCATATTCTTGTGCTGCTTTCTCGAAGCAACTGGATATTTTTTCGATACGATTATTCAAAATGTCCGGAAAACGGAGTAAAACCGGAGCTGATACATCTTCTGTTTGCAACTCTTCCATCAGCTCTTCCAAATCAATGGAAGGACCGTCCGTTTTCGGTTGAACGGCTACATGACCTTTGCTATTAATCGAAAAATAATTCAACCCCCAGCCGTTGATATTGTACAGCTCGGCTGAATCTTCAGATTTCCATTTTCTCATTTACTTCCTATTAATATAAATTAGATGTGTGTTAAATTCCCAATTTCGAGTCCAAAGGTCTGAAAAAAAATGCAATTAACGAAGAAGTTGCCTATAAATTTATACGTGAGTTCGGGATAAGCTTACTTAAAATAAAACCGTTTGTTTTGT
>CAZOKT010000148.1:0-6151 GCA_964580505.1 uncultured Parabacteroides sp.
ATTTATCATCTAAACAAGTTCTTAATGCCATCCATATCGAACGAAAGTGAGAAACGCAACGTTTGATCAAGCGGATTGCTGGACACTGTACTAAGTAAGTATGCAGCATCCAGTTGGAAAACGCTCATACGGAAACCGGCACCAAAGGAAAAATATTGCCGATTACCCATGTTTGGATTCTCATAATAATAACCACCACGCAAGAGGAATTGCTGGTTATAGCTGTATTCCAAACCAATAGAAACCATAATTTCTTGTAGCTCACCTTTTAAACCCAAAGGCGAATCACCAAACGACTTGAACATACCCGTAATAGGCGACATGGAGTTATATTCATCTACGGCCTCATAGTAAGCCTCAAGGTCTTCTTCCGTCGAGCCGGTAAGTTGTGGTTCACTCGGAACCAGATACTTGCTAATATCTACATATACACCAATTTCATTATAATCATCTAATGGATAGAGCAAACCGGTTCCGATAGCCAACTTGGTTGGTAGGAATTGATTGGTTGAACCTTCGTCATAAGAAACCTTTGTACCGATATTCGAGATATTGAAACCGAAGCTCCATAATGCTTCTGCATTTCCCAAAATGATATATTTCTCCAAATAACCAGCAACATCCGCAGCAAATGCATTAGCCGGTACGCGCTCGTCAGTTGCATCGGCACCTTGGTCAGAACGGATATAACGTAAAGCTACTGCCATTGAGTAAAATTCGGATAATTTACGGCTATAACTGATATCGAATGCCATTTCATAAGGATTCGTTGTCATAAGGATATCTCCGGAGCCGGAGTCATAATCGTTTACTTCACCAAACGTAAAGTAGCGTAATGATGCGGCAATGGCTTGCCGTTCGTCATTTCCTAATTTCAGGAAACCAGATATATTCAATAAAGCCACATCATTCACCAAACTGCGCAACCATGGAGTATAAGAAATCGAAATGCCGGCATTGCTATAATTGAATACATATTTCGCCGGATTCCAATATTGTGAGTTTACATCAGGCAATGTTGCAACACCTATATCACCCATACCGCCACCACGTGCATCCGGAGCGATGGAAAGAGATGGTACGGCCGTATTGATAGGAGCCCAATCCGCTTTTTCCTCTTGCGCTCCTATTGTACTGCAGCACAACAACCATATAGCCAACAGGAACAAGAACTTTATACTACGAAATTCTGTCATATTAATCATTATATATAAAACATCATTATTAATAACAAAAGATTTTTGCTTTTATTGTGCCAAGATTATCATTTTATTTGCATCCGTTACAATCTTAGATTTACCCGTACTTAACGATGCACGATAAATATAAATGCCCGGACGCATACGGGCATTTCCATTACCTGTTAAATTCCAAGTTACCTGATAAGAACTGAATGCTTCTGATGAACCACTTTCTTCATGACTCCAACGCAACCGGCCAGCCATATCAAACACTTCTATCTTTACATTCAATTGAGATTCGGGCAGGTTATGTTGAAGATAGAACGTAACTTGCTTGCGTGCCGGAGTGGGAGCAGCGTAAAGTTTGGTCAGTCGGGGTTTATAGTCCTCTACCACTTCAAACGAGAAAGTATAGGTCGTTGAGTTATTTAATACGTCCCATACTTTGAACTCTGCTGTATGTACGCCTTCTTCCAGTTCCGGAATAGAGAAGATGACCAATCCTGAACCATCCTCGTCTCCTGTGAGTTGATAATAATCGTTCAGTGTATAGCTCAGTGCGGCTTGATTATCAATAATCAACATCATGTCATGCCCAATACTACTTCCGGTAATATTAATGCCGTTCTCATCCCAAAGCGAAGCTACGAACAATGGTGTCGGGTTTACCTGTCCGCCATCTACAAAGGTACTGTCATTCAGGTAGAGATAACGTATTTCTGGACCCGTTTCATCGTCAGAACCAGAATCGGATGTACCACCTACTTGAAAATCCAGATAAGAGCCGTGTGCTTCAACCGAGTCCATTTCGTTGAAAGCATAGAAGTTCATCTTCCCAAAATCATTTGAGTAAGAAATATCTTTCGGCACAGTAAATGTAAAACTGAATTCACCATTCTGCACAGAGTCATTTCCTATATATAAGGTATTCGGATAATCGGTATATTGGAATGGTGAGCCTGTTCCTAAGTTGTCTAATGTTGTAATGGTCTGTTGGCTATCAAATACCGTGATAGCTAACGAACCATTGAATTGTGTATCCTTCAAACCTTCTGGCGTGCGGACTCCTCCGCTTACCGTTACCCGTTCCAATGCTTGAATGAGAGGCGGGTCATTAGCATCGATAGATTCTCCATTGATAGCAGTTACAGCTATCTCATAATCCGGATAGGTCAAACGAAGTGCAGGGTCGCCAATCAAAAGAAACTTCAATTTATTAGAATCGCCAGATAGTGATTGCTTAGCATTCTGCAGAATGGTGCCTAATGTCAGATGCTGTCCTTCGCTATCTTTTTCGAATAGATTATTGATGATAGCCTGATTGATACTGGCATTGTTATTGGAAAATACTGTACGTGTCATTGTAAACAGGGCAATACCGCCACTATTTTCATTCAGGAAAACAGACTCTCCTGCAGAGGTTGTTACGGCATCAAAGCGAGTAAAGTCACAAGTCGCTGTAATCCATAGAGGCAAATAAAGAAAAGTGGATTGTTGAATACTCGATTGGGTAACGACGGCTTCGTCGCTCAGGCTTGTCGTATTACCATGTCCGGTATAATTCAATACCATTAAACCGTTCTTTAATTGCTGTTGCAGATTGGTTTCTACATCGGGATAGGTTGCATTTCCGCTTATACGATCTTTGGTATAAGCATCATAGTAGAGCTTATTTACCCGAAACTCAGGATGATTGGTATTGACATATTCCGCTAATTGATCGGCTTGTCGCATATGGATATTAGGGTCATCATCCGAACTGTTTCCATCATCTGCCATAAAGGTGATGTTGTTCTTCCACTTTCCTGGCAATGTATTATCCATATAAGATATAATTTTATTCACTGCGGCCTGTGCCTCGATATAAGTTCGCACTGGCAAACGGCCGATGCCGATGCACATACGAGCATCGGTTAAATTGCTTCCGCTATTATCTTCCAAGAAGCCAAAGTAATCATCACTCGTATAAGAGTATATATCGATGGAGTTTTCAGATTGGTAAGTCAACAACATATTGCTGAGCAGAGAGCTGTTCTGCGACCATTCGTGTGTCAATCCGCGGTTATCATACGCACCGTCGCCGAATAACAGCAGATATTTCAATGGGTCATCATCTGTGCTGCGGTCATAAAACATCTTCATCAACCGACGATAAGCAGTAACTTCCGGCATTCCACTGGAAAATTCGTTGTAAATGAATTCCGGATTAATTACGGAAACCTTCAATCCGTCGCGTTTCCGGTGCTCTGCTGCCAAGCGTTCCGCTTGCGAGTTGAATGCAGTTGGTACGATAATCACCATATTGGCTTGTTCCATACCATGCAGGTCTTGCGAGTCGATTTCTCCGACTACAGTTGGCGTGCTGCTTAACTGGTCTTTATCGAAGGCTACGAACTCCCGAATCTGAGATGATGCCGAAACGGAAAAAGATAAAGTCGTTCCGTTCAAATTCGTGCTGACCACGCGTGGCGTTTGGGGATCAGTTACTTCAAACACGACGGTAGAAGAGGATGCATTGCCCACTTGGAAGCGGGATACGTTGTTTAGCGCATCTATACTGCGGAAAGCAGTTTCTGCATCATAGAGTTGCAGAGAGCGTTTCATTTGGAAACGGATATAGTCTAAGTAGGCATTTATATCATCTGAACGGCCGTAAGTAACAGTCATATTCACATTCTCGCTCTTCTCTCCAGACCATGTCGTTGTTCCTTCATCGGCTACTGCTGCTGTATAGGAAGCATATTGTGTGGGTGCAGAGATAGAAAGGTTCAGTTGCGCATCGCCTACTTCCAGCGTAACCGCTGTTCGGCTGGAGGTATTTGCTATAAAACGCATCGTTATCTGAGCATCATCGGAAGTAATGCCAGGAACGGGAAAAGAGAAGTTACGCGTGGTAGTGGAAGTAAACGACTCACCAAATAACTGGCGCCCGGATTCATTCACCGCTACGGATTCTGTCTCCCATACTTGATAATCATCGAATGTAGTAATCTGACGTACCGCTCCTTCTACGGAGGCTTGTGTCTCCATCTCTAATGTTTCGGTAGCATCGGTTACGAAATAATAACCTGCTGTAGAATAGGGATTGTTCGTATGGGTGAAAAGTTGGTCGTCCGAATTATCATACTCCCACTTGACAGGTCCTTTAGCGTAAAAATAAAGAGTCGTGCCATCACGCCACACCGGCACATCGTCCAGATAGGTTCCTTTAGAAAAGTCTTCGTCTAACATCCAACCTCCATAACCATGTATGGATACACGAGACGGGTCGGAAAAGCCCATTGCTTGCAAGTCGGATACGGTAAGACGGTACACACCGTTATGCTCGACGCTTATCTTTACCCAACGGCCGGACGCAAGGGCAGAATGATCGGCGTACCGTTCTGCCGACCGACCAGGCAAGATAGACAAGATACTCGTTATAAGAATCAATAATTTTCGCTTCATAAACATTCGATTTAACTTGTCGAGCCTTACCGGAAGCAGAAATCAGCGCACATAGAAGTCTAGCAACTTTTTCTCTTCCACGTAGCCTTCCAGATGATCACCTATCTGTACAGGTCCTACGCCTGCCGGTGTCCCAGTATATATTAGGTCACCTATCTTCAATGTGAAGAAACGACTCACGTAAGCGATAATTTGGTCGGCCGAGAAGAGCATATCGGCTGTGCAACCTTGTTGCATCGTTTTTCCGTTTATATCCAGATGGAATGAGAGGTTGTGCATGTCGCCTACCTCCTCCAATGGAATAAAAGTGCCCAGTGCAGCCGAATTGTCGAATGCCTTGCTGATTTCCCACGGTAATCCTTCTGCGCGTAATCGGCGTTGCAAATCACGTGCCGTAAAGTCAATGCCAACCGTTATCTCTTTATAATAACGGCGTGCGAACCGCTCTGCGATGTTTTTCCCCAATCGGTCAATCTTTATCACCACCTCCGTTTCATAGTGCACTTCGGAAGAAAAGTCCGGAATGAAGAACGGCTTCCCGTCTTTCAGCAACGACGAATCGGCCTTCATAAAGATTGTAGGCTCTGTTATTTCTAACGTATTATGCAGCTCTTTATTGTGGTCTGCATAATTCATTCCTACCGCTATTATTTTCATTTCAGAGATTTATAGAGTTCAAACGATTAAACATGACGGCTAAATGGGCGTACATCGAAGTGTTTTGTATCACGATGTTTTCAGGAACCCGGATGCGAAAAGGGGTAAAGTTCCATAATCCTTTGATACCCGCTGCTATGATTTGGTCGGCCATATCTTGCGCTTTCTCCGCCGGAACAGTAATCACGCCGATGGTAACATTCGTATTCTTTAGTTTCTCAGGGAAACGCTTTAGGTGATAAACGGGTATGCCGTTGATACATGTGCCGTCTAACTCTGGTTTCACGTCGAACCCGGCAATAATGTCCAACCCGTATTGCCGCAAACCGGTGTCTTGAAGTAAGGCCGCACCTAAACTTCCTACGCCAAACAAGAAAGCCTTGTGCGACACCGTAAAGCCTAAAAAGTCATTCAGTTCGCTGGCAAGTTCGTTCAGCTCATAACCGACGCGCGTCTTGCCCGCCACCTTCAGGTACGACAAGTCTTTTGCTACCTGACTGGCATCCACGTTAATTTCTTTTGCAATTTGTGTAGATGATACGACCGTTTCACCCTTGCCTTGCAGCAACTGGATGAACGCCAGATACCACGGCAACCTCCGAAGCGTCGGTTCCGGCACCTTCTGTGTTGTCTTTACTTCTTCACGTGCCATTTTTCTACCTTTCTACCTCTTTCAAAATTGCAAAATTACTATTCTTTTTCTTTAGTTGAACTATTTCTTTCAATTTTTCCCGTTAAACAATGCCATGAAAAGGAATAATGATACAAAGCACACAAAGTACTACATGGGAACTGATCTACGTGGGTATGTGGTGCTACCACACGAATTTAATTTAACGTGAGTCCGATATAAGAGCCGATTTTTT
>CAZOKT010000149.1:0-6132 GCA_964580505.1 uncultured Parabacteroides sp.
GCTTTAGGTTCTAAGGGTATTAACATTATGGAGTTTTGCAAGCAATTTAATGCCAAGACCCAAGACAAAGCAGGTAAGGTATTACCGGTAGTTATTACTTACTATGCTGATAAGTCTTTCGACTTTGTCGTTAAAACTCCTCCGGTAGCTATTCAATTATTGGAAGTTACTAAATTGAAGAGTGGTTCTGCTGAACCGAATCGTAAGAAAGTTGCTGAAATTTCTTGGGAGCAGGTAAAAACAATTGCAGAAGACAAGTTGCAGGATTTAAACTGTTTTACTGTAGAGTCGGCTATGAAAATGGTCGCGGGAACAGCGAGGAGTATGGGTATCACAGTCAAAGGGACATTCCCGGGTAATAATTAAACTTCAATTGAAATGAGTAAACTTACAAAAAATCAGAAGTTGGCTTTAGGTAAGATTGAAGCTGGGAAGGTATATTCATTGAAAGAAGCTTCAACGTTAGTAAAGGAAATAACAACGACAAAATTTGATGCTTCTGTAGATGTTGATGTTCGTTTAGGTGTTGATCCCCGTAAAGCCAATCAAATGGTACGAGGCGTTGTTTCTTTACCTCATGGAACTGGTAAACAGATTCGGGTTCTTGCATTGTGTACTCCAGACAAGGAAGCTGAAGCTACTGCAGCAGGTGCTGACTATGTGGGTTTGGATGAATATATCAATAAGATTAAGGGCGGTTGGACAGATGTTGATGTTATTATCACAATGCCGTCAATCATGGGTAAAATCGGTGCTTTAGGTCGTGTGTTAGGTCCTCGTGGTTTAATGCCGAATCCCAAAAGCGGTACGGTTACTAATGAAATCGGGAATGCAGTAAAAGAAGTAAAGCAGGGTAAGATTGATTTCAAGGTTGATAAGGCTGGTATTGTACATACTTCAATTGGAAAAGTTTCATTTAATGCTGAACAAATCAGAGATAATGCGAAAGAATTTATTTCGGCATTAATTAAGTTGAAACCATCTGCTGCTAAAGGTACGTATATAAAGAGCATTTATCTTTCAAGTACTATGAGTGCGGGTATTAAAATTGACCCCAAATCAGTTGATGAACTTTAAAAACAATTGAGCAATGAGAAAGGAAGATAAAGGTTTAATTATAGAACAACTTACAGCAACATTAAAAGAGTATCCCAATTTTTATTTGACAGATATTGAAGCTATCGATGCGGAAACAACGAGTCGTTTGAGAAGGGAGTGCTTTAAAAATGATGTAAAGTTAGTTGTTGTTAAAAACAATTTGCTGAAAAAAGCATTAGAAAACGTAGAAGGAGATTTTTCTCCACTACATAGTGCATTGAAGGGCAATACTGCAGTAATGTTTTCATTTGCTGCTAATGCTCCCGCTCGGCTAATTAAAGATTTTACTAAAGATTCAAAGGGGGAGGGAAAACCTCAATTGAAAGCTGCTTATGTACAAGAAGGTTTCTATGATGCCTCTTCTTTGGATGTGTTAGTAAGTATCAAAAGTAAGAAAGAACTTATTGCTGATGTTGTTGCGTTGTTGGAATCTCCGGCAAAAACGGTTATTTCTGCTTTGCAGTCATCAGGACAAACTATTCAAGGTTTGTTAAAGACTTTGGAAGAAAGATAATATAAAAATTGAGTAAAAATAATTATTAAATTCATACAAAAATGGCAGATTTGAAAGCTTTTGCAGAACAATTAGTAAACCTGACCGTAAAAGAAGTTAGTGAATTAGCTACAATCTTGAAAGAAGAATATGGTATTGAACCTGCTGCTGCAGCTGTTGCTGTAGCAAGTCCTGCTGCTGCAGGTGCTGCAGTAGTAGAAGAAAAGACTTCTTTTGATGTAATTCTGAAATCAGCTGGTGCTACTAAGTTACAAGTAGTTAAGGCCGTTAAAGAAAGCTGTGGTCTTGGTTTGAAAGAGGCTAAGGAATTAGTTGATGCAGCTCCTAGTAAAATTAAAGAAGGTATTTCTAAAGAAGATGCTGAAGCATTGAAGAAGACTTTGGAAGACGTTGGAGCAGAAGTTGAGCTTAAGTAATATTTTCATAACCTGTAAACCAGGAATTTGGTTAAGGATCTTCGATAAAGAAGATTCTTAACCTTTTTGTGTTTATAATTTAAATAAGTTCAATAAAATCCTTACTAAATGTCTTCAACTGCTGTAAACCAAAGAGTTAATTTTGCTTCGATAAAAAATTCTCTTTCATATCCGGATTTCCTCGAAGTACAATTGAAGTCTTTTAGAGACTTCCTACAACTTGACACACCTCCAGAAAAAAGAAAGAAAGAGGGATTGTACAAAGTATTTGCAGAAAATTTCCCGATTGCAGATACGCGTAACAATTTTGTGTTGGAGTTTTTAGATTACTATATAGATCCTCCACGTTATAGCATTGATGAATGTATTTCACGTGGATTGACTTATAGTGTTCCGTTAAAAGCAAAATTAAAATTATATTGTACGGATCCTGACCATGAAGATTTTGATACTGTGATTCAGGATGTATATTTGGGACCTATCCCATATATGACAGAACGTGGAACTTTTGTTATTAATGGAGCTGAACGCGTTGTCGTTTCTCAGTTACATCGTTCTCCGGGTGTATTTTTCGGTCAGAGTGTTCATGCGAATGGAACAAAGTTATATTCTGCACGTATTATTCCATTTAAGGGCTCTTGGATTGAATTTGCGACAGATATTAATAATGTCATGTATGCTTACATCGATCGTAAAAAGAAGTTACCTGTAACAACTCTTTTAAGAGCCATTGGTTTTGAGAGTGATAAGGATATTCTTGAAATTTTTAATTTGGCCGAAGAGGTAAAAGTAACCAAGACCAATTTAAAAAAAATGGTAGGTCGGAAATTGGCTGCTCGTGTTTTGAAAACATGGGTAGAAGATTTTGCAGATGAAGATACAGGTGAGGTTGTTTCTATTGAACGCAATGACGTAATTGTTGATCGTGAGTCCATATTGGATAATGACAATATAGAAGCAATCCTTGAATCTGGTGCACAGAATATTTTGTTGCATCGTGAGGAACAGAACTTATCTGATTATGCAATTATTTATAATACTTTACAGAAAGATCCTAGTAACTCGGAAAAAGAGGCAGTACTTTACATTTACCGTCAGTTGCGTAATGCGGAACCTGCAGATGAAGCAAGTGCTCGTGAAGTAATTACTAACTTATTTTTCTCGGATAAGCGTTACGATTTAGGAAATGTAGGGCGTTATCGTATTAATAAAAAACTGAACCTGACAATTAGCGAAGACATTAAGGTTCTGACAAAGGAAGATATTATCGAAATTATTAAATATCTGATTGAGTTAATTAATTCGAAAGCAATAGTTGATGATATCGACCATTTAAGTAATCGTCGTGTTCGTACAGTCGGTGAACAATTATATAATCAGTTCGGTATAGGTTTGGCACGTATGTCTCGTACAGTACGTGAACGTATGAATGTTCGGGATAATGAAGTATTTACTCCAATTGATTTGATTAATGCAAAGACTATTTCTTCAGTTGTTAATTCTTTCTTCGGAACAAATGCTTTGTCTCAGTTCATGGACCAAACAAATCCATTAGCTGAAATCACACATAAACGTCGTCTTTCGGCATTAGGTCCGGGTGGTTTGTCTCGCGAACGTGCAGGATTTGAAGTGCGTGACGTTCATTATACACATTATGGTCGTTTATGCCCAATTGAGACACCGGAAGGTCCGAATATCGGTCTGATTTCTTCTTTGTGTGTATATGCTAAGATTAATGAGTTGGGTTTTATCGCGACACCGTATCGTCGTGTAGAAAATGGTAAAGTTGATTTATCTCCGGAAGGATTACGCTATTATACGGCGGAAGAAGAGGAAAATAAGATTATTGCGCAGGGTAATGCTCCATTAAATGATGATGGATATTTTATTCGTGACAGAGTAAAATCAAGACAAGAGGCGGATTTCCCTGTTGTAGCTCCGGAAGAGGTTAACTTGATGGATGTCTCCCCGACTCAGATTGCATCTATTGCGGCTTCTCTGATTCCTTTCTTAGAGCATGATGATGCTAACCGCGCATTGATGGGTTCTAACATGATGCGTCAGGCTGTGCCATTGTTGAGGACAGATGCTCCAATTGTTGGTACAGGTATTGAAGCGCAGGTGGCTCGCGATTCTCGTACTCAAATTATTGCAGAGCGTGAAGGAGAAGTAGTATTTGTAGATGCTACTTGCATAAAAATCAAATATGACCGTACAGAAAATGAAGAGTTTGTAAGTTTTGAGGATTCGATTAAAACTTATAATATCCCGAAATGGAGAAAGACAAACCAGTCGACAACCGTGGATTTGCGTCCTATTTGTCATAGAGGTCAGCGTGTTAAAGCTGGGGATATATTGACGGAAGGTTATTCTACCCAGAATGGGGAATTGGCTTTGGGTAAGAATGTGAAGGTCGCTTATATGCCGTGGAAGGGGTATAATTATGAAGATGCCATTGTCTTGAATGAGCGTATGGTTCGCGAGGACTTTTTCACTTCTGTACATGTGGATGAATATATATTGGAAGTTCGCGAAACAAAACGAGGAATGGAGGAGTTGACTTCTGATATTCCGAATGTGAGTGAAGATGCGACCAAAGATCTGGATGAAAGAGGTATCATTCGTATTGGTGCTCATGTTGAACCCGGTGACATTTTGATTGGTAAGATTACTCCTAAGGGAGAGTCTGATCCGTCTCCGGAAGAAAAATTGTTGCGTGCTATCTTTGGCGATAAGGCTGGAGATGTAAAAGATGCTTCTCTGAAAGCCACACCGTCTTTGCGTGGTGTTGTTATTGATACGAAGTTATTCTCTAAGGCGATTAAAAAACGCAAAGCAAAGGTGGCAGATAAGGTCATCTTGACGAAGTTGGAAGAGGAGTATGAAGGGAAAAAGGCTGCTCTGAAAAAATTATTGGTTGATAAGTTATTGACTTTGACTAACAATAAGGTTTCTCAGGGTGTCCACGATTATATGAATGTCGAGGTCATCGCCAAGGGTGCCAAATTTACGCGTCGCGTATTGGAAGAGCTGAATTATGATGCCATTCAAATAAGTGCATGGACAGCTGATGATGAAAAGAATGAACTAATCAAACAGGTTATTCTTAACTATTTAAAGAAGTATAAGGAATTAGATGCGGAATTGCGTCGTAAGAAGTTTGACTTGACGATTGGCGACGAGCTTCCTACCGGTATTGTCCAAATGGCAAAGGTTTATATTGCGAAGAAGCGTAAGATTCAAGTGGGCGATAAGATGGCCGGACGTCATGGTAACAAGGGTATTGTATCCAAAATCGTTCGGCAGGAAGATATGCCTTTCTTGGAAGACGGAACGCCGGTTGATATATGTTTGAATCCGCTCGGTGTGCCTTCTCGTATGAACTTAGGACAGATTTTTGAAGCCGTGTTAGGTTGGGCAGGTCGGAATCTGGATGTTAAATTCGCAACACCTATTTTCGACGGTGCGTCTTTGGATGATTTGAACACGTGGACAGACAAAGCGAATATCCCGCGCTATGGCAAGACTTACTTGTATGATGGAGGAACGGGAGAGCGTTTTGACCAGCCAGCAACGGTGGGCGTAACCTACTTCTTGAAGTTGGGTCACATGGTTGATGACAAGATGCACGCACGTTCAATCGGTCCGTATTCTTTGATTACGCAGCAACCGTTGGGAGGTAAAGCACAGTTTGGTGGTCAGCGTTTCGGAGAAATGGAAGTTTGGGCGCTGGAAGCATTCGGCGCAGCGCATATCTTGCAAGAGATTCTGACTATCAAGTCGGATGACGTGATGGGACGTTCTAAGGCTTATGAAGCGATTGTGAAGGGCGACCCGATGCCGCAACCGGGCATTCCGGAGTCTCTGAACGTGTTGCTCCATGAGTTGAGAGGTTTAGGTTTGAGTTTGACACTTGAATAAATTGCCGAGAAGGTTTCCCGGCTTGGGATTTGCTCTCGACATCATCGGGGAGGTTTCCCGGCTTGGGATTTGCTCTCGACGCCGTCGGGAAAGTTTCCCAACTTGGGATTTGCTCTCGACACCGTCGAGAAAGATTCGTAGCATTAGTCGGGGTAAAATTCCCCATTAGATAATTGATTCTGC
>CAZOKT010000150.1:0-1835 GCA_964580505.1 uncultured Parabacteroides sp.
TTTGAGGGGGTAGTGCCGGTTTCGGCGTGTGAGTTCGAATCTCATTCCGCGCACAAGTAGCAAGAGTTGGTTCGTCTGTATATGCATTTCGTTAAGGAAAAGTTTATACGGACTTTTTTATTTTAATATGGCAAGAAAGAAACGTACATCGGCTTCGGGAAAAAAGAAACCGGCAAAGAAAGTGTCCGGGTGGATTGTCTCACTGAAACGGCTTTTCTATATGGCTTGTTTCGTGGTGGTGATGGTGGCTGCGACGTTGTATGTTTATCAGGTAGCCGAGCCGTATATACGCGATTGGGACTGGGGTAAGCTGGGGACGGAGAAAATTAAAGAAGAAATCTGTAAGCAGACTCCGAGTAAAAACGAACCTCAGGAAACGACAAAGAATGTTTCCGAACCGACAAAGAAGAGTGCCCCTTCCCGGAATGCGTCGGCTGAATTGCTTAAGGATGTGGAGTTGCCCGAATGCGGGAAAGGCACGACGCAGCAGGTTATCCAGCATGAAGGCTATACGGTCTCTTATAATTCGGATTATCGCGTTGCGAATTGGGTGTTTTATGAACTGACCAGCGCGGAGGCAAAGAGCAAGGATGCGGAACGTTCGAACCACTTTGTCAGAGACCCTCAGGTCAAAGGCGCATCGGCGGAAGACAGCGATTATAAGCATACGGGTTATGACAGAGGCCATTTGGCACCAGCCGGAGACATGAGATGGTCTGAAACCGCCATGAAGGAGTCTTTCTACTTCAGCAATATCACGCCCCAAAAACCGGGACTTAACCGCGGCATCTGGAAAGAGCTGGAAGAACAGTGCCGTCTGTGGGCTATGGATAATGGTTTTTTGATGATTGCTACTGGTCCTGTGCTGTCTCCCGCACTGAAACGGTTAGGGAAGAATCAGGTAGCGATACCGGAGCGTTTCTATAAGGTCATTTGCACGATTTATAATGGCGAGTATGAGGCTGTGGGCTTTCTTTTGGATAATCGTGATTATGGCAAGACTCCGTTGCAGAGCCTGATGATTTCTGTCGATAGTGTGGAGCAGGTAACTCAGATAGATTTCTTTTCTTCTCTACCGGACGACATTGAATGCCGCATGGAAGCGGAGGTCAATGAAAGCGCATGGTCATTTTAGCCGGATTAAAAGCATTGGATATGTACACAGAATTTAATAAAGAAAGAAAAGAAGTTGGCGGTGATAGGGTTGGGCTATGTCGGCTTGCCTCTCGCCTTGGAGTTTGCAAAGTCATTGCGTGTGATAGGCTTTGATACGAATGAAAAGAAGCTCGTCCAACTCCGACAGGGAACAGACCCGAACGGCGAACTGGCTGCGGATGAGTTTGAAGGACGGGATATTCTCTTTACTTCCAACGAAGAAGACTTGCGTTCTGCCTCTTTTTATATCATCGCCGTGCCTACGCCGATCGACTCACATAACGAGCCGGATTTATCTCTGCTGCTGTCGGCTACGCGGAGTGTCGCCAAAGTCTTGTCTGAAGGTGATTATGTCGTGTATGAATCTACTGTTTATCCCGGCTGTACGGAAGAAGATTGTGTGCCGTTGCTGGAGAAGTATTCGGGATTACGGGCAAGTCGTTTCAAATATGGCTACTCGCCTGAACGCATAAATCCGGGCGACAAGCAGCACACGTTGCAGAATACGGTAAAAATAGTTTCCGGCTGTGATGACGTGGCGGTGGAGGAAATTCGCCGGGTTTACGAGTTGGTTATTTCGGCGGGACTGCAGTCGCTCCGACCATAAAAGTCGCTGAGGCAGCAAAAATCATAGAAAATACGCAACGCGACGTGAACATTGCCTTGATAAATGAGCTATC
>CAZOKT010000150.1:1935-6025 GCA_964580505.1 uncultured Parabacteroides sp.
AAATCATAGAAAATACGCAACGCGACGTGAACATTGCCTTGATAAATGAGCTATCGATCCTCTTCGATAGAATGGATATAAATACGTTTGTCGATGTCGTTGACCCGCTTGCAAACGGAACAGCGGTCGTAGGTGACGTGAAAGGTGTGCTGCGGCATAAAATAAAGAAGATGGAATATTGGAGCCTTTGAATGGACAATAAAGAATCTCGAATTTTAATAAAAAATATGTTGTAGAACATAGTTTTTTATTTGGTAAAATAAAGAAAAAGTGCTCCCTTTGCACTTGATAACCTAAACAATCTGTTTGCCTTAAGGCTGATACCTATAAAAACACAGGGAAAGGGGAGCTTTGAGAAAAGCTCCTTTTCCGGCTATATCGAATTTGTTTCCGTTTTTCCGGATTCCCTCGTAAAGAAGGAGTCCGGTCTTTTCTTAAATTCCTTTCAGAACACATGGAAAAATAGTTTGGGTATGAATATAATTAGCCCGACAATAGCAGCAGCGATAGCCAGTATCAGGACAGCTCCTGCAGCCAAATCTTTTGTGCGCCTGATGGCTTCGTCGTATTCCGGAGAAACCTTGTCGGCCAATGCCTCGATGGACGAATTGATAGCTTCGGCAGCAAAGACCAGACCGATAGTAAGGATGATGCAAATCCATTCCGAGGATGAAAGACGGAAGATACCACTTAAAAGGACAACGCATACGGCTGCGAGGCAATGAATCCGAGCGTTTGGCTCGTGCCTGATGAGCAGGCGGATGCCGTTGAAGGCATACACGAAGCTCCGGAGCCTTTTCTTGAGCGAGAATCCGTCATTTTTCATAACGTCTTTTTAATTGCCATGTCCCTTAGGCGGTTTGGTGGATTTGCGAGAGGATTTGGATTTCTTCTGTTTTTCTTTCTTCTGATGAGTCTGAGCTTGCTGCGGGCGGTCGCGGTAAACGATGCACGAACTGAAGTTCATGCAGATGAGCATCGTGCAAAGAATAATGATTAATCGTTTCATGTTCGTATTGTTTATGTGGTGTGTATAGCTCCCTTGCTTATTTCCAAGCTACAAATGTACTTATGTTTTTTCTATTTGCCAACAAAAAGGGCGATTTCCAAGGATGAAAATGTGCCTTTTTTCTATTTTTTGTATCTTTGTCCGTGAATCAATAAACGAAATAGGAATGTTTTCAGGAATAGTAGAAGAAGCAGCTAAGGTCATTGCTGTGGAGCAAGAGAAGGGAAATGTGCATATCACGATGGCATGTTCGTTTACGGACGAGCTGAAGATAGATCAGAGCATTGCGCATAACGGCGTTTGCCTGACGGTTGTGAAAAAGACGGATAAGACCTATACCGTGACGGCTATCCAAGAGACGTTGGAGCGTTCTAACTTAGGATTGCTGCAACCGGGCAGCTTGGTGAACTTGGAGCGTAGCATGCTGATGAATGGCAGACTGGACGGGCATATTGTGCAGGGGCATGTAGACCAGACGGCGGTGTGCACGAATGTAGAAGAAGAGGAGGGAAGCTGGCGTTATACTTTCGAGTATGCGTTTGATAAGGAGAAGGCGCAGCAGGGATATGTAACCGTCGAGAAGGGTTCGGTGTGTGTGAACGGGGTGAGCCTGACGGTATGTAATTCTCAGGCAAACAGCTTCCAGGTGGCAATTATCCCTTATACGCACGCACATACCAACTTCTGTCAGATAGAGAAGGGTACGGTGGTGAATATCGAGTTTGACATCATAGGTAAATACATCAGCAGGATGATGCAATTCAAATAAGCGATGAAAGATTTTCATACATTGGCGGCGCAACGGCAGAGCGACCGTGCGTTCGACCCTTCGCGTCCGGTAGAGCGCGAGAAAGTGATGCGGATATTGGAGACGGCGCGTATGGCTCCTTCGGCTTGCAACTCACAGCCGTGGCACTTCGTCGTGGTAGAATCGGAAGAGAAACGGCATGAGCTGGCAGATGCGGTGGCAAGCAAGCTGTTAGGGATTAACCATTTCACTAAACAGGCTCCGCTCCATATCGTTATCGTAGAGGAGAAACCCAGTCTGGCGTCTGGATTCGGGTCGTGGGTAAAGGATAAGAACTTTGCGCATATAGACGTGGGTATCGTGGCTGCCCACCTTGTCCTTGCCGCCGAAGAGGAGGGTCTGGGCAGTTGTATCTTGGGCTGGTTCGACGAAGAGAAGGTACGTCGTGTGCTGCACATACCTTCCGGCAAGCGTATCCTCTTGGACATCGTGATGGGTTACTCCGTGCAGCCCGACCGAAAGAAGGCTCGCAAGGCGCTGGATAAAATCGTCAGTTGGGAAGAGTATCCCCAGACTTCGGGAAAACCCCTGATAAAACGGGGATGAACCTTATGAGGAGCATTGTATATCCGCACAAACAGTACCAGCCAGTTCGCATTCGATGGTGCTATGCTGGATGCCTTCCCGGCCGAGAGCTTCCTTCAGCGTCTGCTTGATGGTCTCCATCTGCTGCAAGTCTTGGATGACGATATGCACCGTGGCGGCGTTCTCGGTCGTACTGACCGCCCAGATGTGCAGATGATGCCAGCTCTCGATGCCCGGTATCTTGTCGATAAGCTGTTTGATATGCCCGATATGAATACCTTCCGGCACGGCATCCAGCGAGAGGAAGAGACTTTCTTTCAGTAGTTTCCATGTGGAAAGGAAGATGATGATGACAATCACCCAACTGATAAATGTATCTATCAAGACGAAGCCCGTGAGCATGATCACGATGCCCGAAATGACTACCCCGACAGAGACCAGCGTGTCCATCGCCATGTGGAGGAACGCCCCGCGCACGTTCAGGTCATGTTTCTGTTGCTTCATCAGGAGCCAAGCCGTGAAGCCGTTCACCACGATGCCTGCTCCGGCTGTCCACGAGATAGCTTCGCCCGACACCGGCTCCGGGTGTTTCAGCTTGTAGAAGCTCTCTATCAGGATGGCGCCGATAGCAATCAGAAGAATGATGGCATTGGCAAGCGAGACCAGAATAGTGCTTTTCTTGTAGCCATACGTAAAATGCAGGGTACTATGGTATTTCGCCATGCGGAAAGCAAAGAGCGCGAGCGCCAGACTGAACACGTCGCTCAGGTTGTGCCCCGCGTCAGACAGAAGCCCCAAGGAGTTGTATGCGAATCCGATGCCGGCCTCGATAGCGACAAAAAGCAGATTGACGGTAATGCTGATAATAAATATCGCATTCAAAGACGTAGGAGCCTGAATAGCCCCGTGTGTATGAGGAGCGTGTGCCATAAGATAACTCGTTTAAATTCTGCCGCAAATGTAAACAGAGTTGCCCGTCGTAACAATACCCCTCAGTAGGTATTTTGCCTCCGCCCGCCCGCTTTGCAAACGGGTTGCAAATCCCGGTTTCTTTCCGTGCCAAGAGGAAGGTATTCTCTCTCGACCGTAAGAGGCAGGTCCTCTCGATCGTAAGGGACACCCTCTCTCGACCGTAAGGGGCAAGTCCTCTCGACCGTAAGGGGCAAGTCCTCTCGGCCGTAAGAGACACCCTCTTTCGATCGTAAGAGGCATCCTCTCTTGACCGTAATAGGTCGTCCCGCGTTATTTTTTTCATTTAAATTCTGTACTTTTGCAGGCAAAACGGATAGGATTATGAAGATACGAGTTGGTTTCGGATATGACGTGCATCGGTTGGTTGCGGGTCGCGAGCTGTGGCTGGGAGGCATACAGATTCCCCATTCGGAGGGACTTTTAGGGCATAGTGACGCGGATGTGCTGATTCATGCGATTTGCGACGCACTGCTGGGGGCGGCGAATATGCGCGACATCGGGTATCACTTCCCCGATACGGCAGGCGAGTATGAAAATATAGACAGCAAGATATTGCTGCGCAAGACGATGGCATTGTTGCGCGAGGCGGGTTATGAATTAGGCAATATCGACGCGACGGTAGCGGCAGAACGCCCGAAACTGAATCCGCATATTCCGGAGATGAAACGTGTGCTTGCCGGCGTATTGGAGGCAGACGAAGCGGATATTTCCATCAAGGCGACCACGACAGAGAAGCTGGGTTTCACCGGCAGGCAGGAAGGAATTGCCGCATACGC
>CAZOKT010000151.1:0-5983 GCA_964580505.1 uncultured Parabacteroides sp.
TACTAAGTCGATGTGTTGTGCCTGTGGAACTTTCGGCAAACCGGGCATACGCATGATTTCGCCCATGATGACAACGAGCATCTCCGCTCCGTTATTGATAATGATGTCTCGTACTTTAAGTTCGAACCCTTCTGTCAAACCGTAAGCCTTCGGGTTCGACGAGAACGAATATTGGGTTTTAGCGATGCAGATAGGATAATGCGAAATACCTAATTCATCTATTTGCTTTAGCTTCTTTTCTGCTAATGTGGTATAAGTAATCATCGCTGCACCATAGATTTCTTTAGAAACCTTTTCTATTTTTGTCCTGACAGCATCTTCATTTTTGTAGGTAAATTGCAGTGGTTGAGACGGTGTGTTTTCTATTGTATCTACCACTAAGTGTGCCAATTCTTCACCACCTCTTCCTCCATGGGTAAATACCGTATTTTCGGCAAAGCCGATACCTAATTGGCGACAATGCTCGGCAACCTGAGCAATTTCCTCATCCGTATCTGTATCGAAGCGGTTGAAGGTTACAATTACCTGCTGTCCGAAGTGCTGCATATTCTTGATATGTTTATCCAGATTAGCCAGTCCTTTTTTCAATCCCTCGATATGAGGTTCTTTAATGGCTGCTTCCGGTACGCCACCATGCAGCTTTAAACTTTGAGCTGTTGCTACGATGAGGGTTAGCTTGGGTGATAATCCCGCTTTACGACACTTGATGTTAAAGAATTTCTCGGCTCCTAAGTCTGCGCCGAAACCTGCTTCAGTAATGACATAATCTCCGTAAGTGAGTGCCATCTTCGTCGCTAATACAGAGTTACAGCCATGTGCAATATTCGCAAATGGACCTCCATGTATAAATGCAGCTGTATTTTCAGTCGTCTGAACCAAATTAGGAAGCAGTGCATCTTTTAAGAGGACGGTGATAGCTCCTGCTACCCCCAGATCGTTAACGGTAAAAGGTTTATCCTCGTAGGTATAACCTAAGAGAATATTTCCGATGCGTCGTTTCAAGTCTTCAATATCAGAGGAGAGGCAAAGGATGGCCATGATTTCAGAAGCTGGTGTAATATCGAATCCCGTTTCTGTAGGGATTCCGTTAGTATTTCCTCCAAGCCCTGTTACGATGTTTCGTAGACTTCGGTCATTCACGTCCAATACGCGTTTCCATTTAATCTCTTTCAACCCTGCACAATTGCTTCGGTTATGATACAAATAGTTATCCAATAAAGCCGTAATCATATTATGGGCTGATGTAACCGCATGGAAATCTCCCGTAAAGTGCAAGTTTATATTTTCCATAGGCAGTACTTGTGCATATCCGCCTCCGGCAGCACCTCCTTTCATCCCAAAGCAAGGCCCTAACGAAGGCTCACGAAGTGCCACAATAGCTTTCTTCCCTATGCGATTCAATCCTAATGCCAATCCGATGGAAACAGTTGTCTTGCCTACACCTGCCTTGTTCGGAGTAATGGCTGTTACGAGTATCAGGTTATGCTGTTTCACCCGCTCTTCGTCGATGAGATGGATAGGTATCTTGGCCATATAACGTCCATAGTTTTGCACTTCGTCTCGTGGGATGCCTATATTCGTTGCTACTTCTTTTATTTTCTTTAGAGGTGTATCTCTTGCTATTTCAATATCTGCCTTCATAATTGCTGTTGAATGATGATTAAAGAAAAATAGGGGAATGCTATTTGGCGAATGATTTCCTTGTCGGAGGTATAATACTCCTTTTCTGTCCCGACGTTCTCAAAATAGTGGAAGGCTGCCTCCGGATGTTGTTGTATACATTGCCGCACCGCTTCAGCGCAGGCAGAAAGCTTCATAACCACTATGCTATAATTTGCTTCCAAGTAATGTTCCAGTTCATCAGCCGTAGCAGTACCGGGTATAATAACCAGCCGTTCTTCTTTCTTTGCGATATGTAATCCGCCCGTCGCACCGGCCGCAATGAAAGCAGGAATACCTGCAATCCGCTGTACAGGCATTCTTTCAGCCTTGAGTTTATCGTATATATATTGTATGGAAGCATAAAAGCCGGCATCGCCCTCCGCTCCGATTGCCACTTGCTTGCCTTCCGAATAAGCAGTTTTCACACTTAGTACGAACTGTTCATAAGCAGCATGTGCTTCTTTCCGTTCTTTCTGCATCGGAAGTGTAATCAAGCGTATTTTTTTTTCTTCGATAGCCAATGCCCGAACAATATCTGCCGCGCGAGATAACTGCTGTTTTTCCCGTGTCCGTGTCGCCGGACAAAAAATAACATCCGCTTCCTGCAAGGCTTTCAGTCCTTTTAATGTAATCAGCTCAGGATCACCAGGTCCGAGTGAAACAAAACGTATATAATTCGCCATATCTACTGATGTGATTCGGATAATGAGAGCGCAAAATTACGCATAAAAAGTGAAACACGGAAGAATAATGTAGTAAGGGGGGGGGCATCAAAACCGTCCACATAGCGGAACCCTCTCGCAACCTATTTACTATATGGAGCAGGTAGCGACCGCTCATTCCCAATAAATTACATTCTTTTCGTAACTTCGTACAGTGCAAGTTCCCAAAATTTGTGCGTCCTACGCAAATATTTATATCACTTTTTACTACATTTGTCGGCGAGGAAAAAAGTTTCTTGGCAGGCAACATGAATTTGTTATTTCCATACTAAGAAATTTCTATCTCCTTACGAAAGTCATATTAAAAGCGATATATGAGGATACATTTACTGATAGGCTGTTTGCTGCTGGGGGCTATGCTGAGTAGCTGTTCATCGAAGGATTCCAAACAGAGGCAAGCCGTTGTACAACAGGCTGAGACTACAATTTCCGAAACTTTTGCAGAGCGCGTTTCACCCGCTTATGCAGAAGGTTTTCGCGTAGAGTACAGATCCGGATTTGCTTTGTTAGAGATTCAAGACCCACAGAGCAAGCAGGAAACGGTTTACCGCTATGCTTTGGTTCCGCGTGGAAGCCGGACTGAAGGTATTCCTGCCGATTATACGCCAATAGCCGTTCCTGTACAGAGTGTGATTTGCATGACGACTCTTCAGCTTTCTAACTTTATTAAGCTGGAAGCGTTGGATAGAGTAGTGGGAATCACCAGCACACGGCATCTGTTCAACAGTGAGATGAACGACCGACTGAAAGCAGGCCAGACGGTGAAGATAGGTATAGAGGGAAACTTCAATAACGAAGCAGTGATGAGCATGAATCCCGATTTGATTCTGATTTCGCCTTATAAGCGGGGCGGTTATGAGGTGCTGAAAGATGTGGGTATCCCATTAATGCCGCATCTGGGCTATAAAGAAACGACGCCATTAGGGCAGGCAGAATGGATTAAGTTCGTCGGATTGTTGTGCGGATTAGAACAGGAGGCCAACACCAGATTCGAAGCTATCGAGAAACGATATAATGAATTGAAAGCTCTGACAACGGAAGGAGATGTGATACGCCGTCCGGTCGTGTTCAGTGGAGAGCTTCGAGGTGGAAATTGGTATGCAGTAGGGGGAAAGAGTTTCCTGGCACAACTTTTCAAAGATGCCGGTGCCGATTACTTCCTTCGGCATGATGAACGGTCGGGGGGAGTAATACTCGATTTCGAAACCGTCTATAATCAAGCTGACGATGCAGATTATTGGCGGATAGCAAATAGTTATCCCGGTAATTTCTCTTATGACGCATTAAAGGAACAAGATGAACGCTATGCAGATTTCAAGGCTTTCCGTGAACGTCGAATTATCTATTGTAATATAAAGACTACTCCTTTCTACGAAGAAATGCCCACGTCACCTGAAGTCATATTGGCAGATTTATTGCATATTTTCCATCCTGATTTGTTGCCGGAGCATACACCGGTCTTTTATCACCTTTTGAAAGAATGATTGTATGAGGTGCTCCGTATTGGGACGTATGTTATTTTTGATGGTGCTGATAGTTGCATTGGTACTGTTGAATCTTTTGTTGGGTTCGGTATCTATTCCAGTTCGCTCGGTCGTGAATATCTTGTTGGAACGGAGCAATGAGCCGGTCGCATGGCAAAACATCATTTGGAAATCTCGTATGCCTCAGGCGTTGACGGCTTTAGTTGCAGGTGCCGGACTTGCGGTAAGTGGACTTCAGATGCAGACAGTGTTCCGGAATCCCTTGGCCGGACCTTCAGTGTTAGGTATCAGCTCAGGAGCAAGTTTAGGAGTTGCTTTTGTAGTACTTCTCAGTGGAAGTTTGGGCGGTGTGGCATTAAGCCGGCTTGGGGTTATAGGTGAGATAGCATTGTCTGTAGCAGCTATTATCGGTGCACTTTCCATTATGGCGCTTATCGCCTATGTTTCCCAAAAGATAAAAGGAAGTGTAACACTTCTGATAGTTGGCGTCATGATAGGTTACGTAGCAACGGCTATCATAGGTGTCTTAAAGTTCTTTAGTGTCGAAGAAGATATCCGTGCTTATGTGATATGGGGGTTAGGAAGTTTCTCCCGCGTTTCCGGAAATCAGATAATACTCTTTTGTATTCTTATGACGATTCTTCTGCCTTTGTCATTCCTGTTGATTAAGACGTTGAATCTTTTGCTTTTGGGAGATGGTTATGCCCGTAATCTGGGATTGAACATTAAAAGAGCACGTTTGCTGGTTATCCTCTCGGCCGGTGTGTTGACAGCCATAGTTACGGCCTATTGTGGTCCTATTAGCTTCTTGGGATTGGCTGTTCCTCATTTGGCAAGGGCACTGTTCCGGACATCCGATCATCGTATTCTGATGCCATCCTCTCTGCTCTTAGGTGCAGCGTTAGCACTATTCTGTAATTTGATCGCACGGATGCCAGGATTCGAAGGTGCATTGCCGGTTAATTCCGTAACGGCCTTAATTGGAGCCCCGGTAGTAGCTTCGGTATTATTTGGAAGAAGAAAAAGTGATTGGAATGAGTAGGAAGAAAGAAGAAACGATATGTTTGCATGATTTGGCAATAGGTTATGCGGGCAAGCGGCACCAGAAAGTGATTGCTTCAGGCATCAATGCTCGTATATACGCCGGACAACTCACTTGCCTACTCGGCGTCAACGGTGTCGGGAAGTCGACTCTTTTGCGTACGCTCTCGGCTTTCCAACCTTCGCTTGACGGCGAAGTCTATGTTTTAGGTAAGCGTCTTTCCGATTATACCGATAAGCAACTTAGCCGCATTATAGGCGTAGTTCTAACCGAGAAATGCGAAATAAAGAATATGACTGTCGAGGACTTGGTTGGTATGGGTCGTAGCCCTTATACCGGCTTTTGGGGCAGATTGACGGAAATGGACAAGCGAAAAGTTCAGTCGGCTATACAGCTTGTGCACATCGAAAGTTTAACTCACAGAATGATTCAAACTCTTTCGGATGGAGAAAGGCAAAAAGTAATGATAGCTAAAGCATTGGCGCAAGAAACGCCCATTATTTTTCTCGATGAACCCACTGCTTTTCTTGATTATCCCAGCAAAGTAGAAATTATGCAACTTCTTTACCGCCTTACTCAAACCGCCGATAAAACCATATTTCTCTCTACGCACGACTTGGATTTAGCTTTGGAGATAGCCGATTGTATCTGGCTTATGGACAGTTCGGATGGAATTATTTCCGGTACGCCTGAAGATTTAGCCCTGCATGGTAACTTAACATACTTTTTCAAGGATCGGGGTGTGGTGTTCGACGAGCAAAGCGGGCTTTATCGTATTCAGGTAAAGTATCATACGTCTGTGTCAGTCGAAGGAGAGGGAATACGTTTTCAGATGCTCTGTAAAGCCTTAAAGCGATGCGGAATCCGTATAGATTCTACCACAGTCTGTCCACATATCCGCATCCTTCCAGACACTTTTCTACTTTGGACTGATCGTGTGCGGACTTGCTTTAGCATTGAAGAGGTCTTAGATAATTTAACGTGAGTTCGATATAAGAAAAACAGATTACGACAGGACAACGGTTCCCTGTTCCTACCCTCGATGGAAATGCTGATTCCGGATGCTTTCATAT
>CAZOKT010000152.1:0-5885 GCA_964580505.1 uncultured Parabacteroides sp.
CAGAGGCACTGAAACACGGACATTTTTCCGCGCATCAGTGCCTCTGTTAGTTTTGTCTATGGCTTAATCCTGTATGAATCCAGGAGCAGGGAAGTGCATACCGGCCATAATCATGCCGTTATCTTTGGCATATTTCAGGATATGCTGGCGAGATTCGGTTGCAGCTTTTTTATCCATGTCATAAGTCGGACAGATATCCGTATGTACTAATTGAAGCGCAACGCCATGCATAATATCTCCCACAATAAGCAGTTTTCCTATCTGATAAACCGTATGTCCCGGCGTATGTCCTACTGCATCTATCGCTACTGCGCCGCCGGGCAATGTATCACCAAAAGCAAACAGGTGCAATTGTTTTTCGTAAGCGCTCATGGTTTGAACAACCTTCGCTTTCCTATCATCATCCATTTGCATCCAACCATCGTATTCCGGTGTCGAAAGATAAACCGCAGCATTCGGGAATACAGGCTCTTCGCCATTCAGCATACCTCCGATATGGTCTCCGTGCAAATGTGTAAGGTACAAATAACGAATATCTTCCGGTTGGTATCCAAGTGAGTCGAGCAAGGGAAGCAAACGGCTCTTCGCATTGCCTAATCCTGCGTCGAAAAGGATAGTAGCGCTATCTGTTTCCACCAGGAAGGTACTAATAGACGAAGGTATGCCGTCTTGCAAACCTAAGCTATCAATCAAACTCGCACTGGCATCAGGAAAAGTTGCCGGTGACTGCTGTGAAGCGACATCTTGAATCCAAGTTACCTTAACGTCGCCTACTTGCAAGGTTTTCGTTTCTGCAGAAGAAGTGTTGGAAACTTCGGCAGGTTGCGTAGCGTTCTTCGCTTGCTTTTGAGAAGTTTGTCCGCAGCTTACAGCCAGAAAAGCGAGTGCTGCAATAAAGAGTGAATGTTTCATTTTAAAAAATATTAGGTTAGACATACTATTGAGTTAGACTTATTTATACTGTATTTGTCGAATCTTTTTATAGACGAAGAAGAAGGCCGGAATAAGAAACAAGTCCGCAAACAGCCATGCCGTAGAATCACCAAAGCAAACCGCAAGATAACCCCAGATAGGAACGGCCGTCACACTGACTAATATACGAGCTATCATCTCTGCCACGCCCGAAAACATCGCTAAATTAGTGAAACCCGCTCCCTGAATAGAGTAACGCAAGATGCATAATATTCCGACCAATGGAAAAAATACCGCCGCCACATGCAGGAACAGTACGGCATCTTTCAGTATCTCTGTCTCGTTCGGGTCAACGAACAGATAAAGCATCTGACGGGAAAACAGGATAAGTACGACAAAAGTGAAGACCGCATAAACGCCCATCATTAGTGCGCTTGACTTAATTCCCTGCCAGACTCGTTCCGGTTTGCCGGCTCCGTAGTTCTGCCCTACATAGGTTGCCATCGCAATACCTAAACTTTCAAACGGTGTCAAGAAGAACATCTTAATGCGCATCGCCGCCGTGAATGCCGCCACACAGGCTGTACCCAGCGCATTGTTTGCGCTCTGCAACATAATACTTCCAATGGCCGTAATGGAAAACTGCAAGCCCATCGGAATCCCAATGCCCAGCAGATTCCGTGCCAGAATCGGGTCGAAACGTTTCTCTTCCTTCGTTCCTCGAATAATCGGAAATTGCTTATACATATAGAAATAGCACAACACTGCCGAAACACCTTGCGAGAAAACCGTGGCAATCGCAGCACCCGCTACTCCCCATCCCAGCAACAATATAAAAATCAAATCCAGCAAGATATTAAGCACTGTCGAGAAAAGCAAGAAATAAAACGGCGTTTTGCTATCTCCCAAAGCACGAATGACACTTGCCAACAGATTATAAAAGAAAGTACACGGCACGCCAATAAACGTTACTAACAAGAATAAGTAAGCGTCGCGAAAAATATTCTCTGGCGTCTGCATCAGCTTGAGAATTTTGAAGCAGTACAAACTGGTTATAAGAGCTATCACCACCGACATTACCGCAGCTAAATGCAGCCCCACATTAACGTAACGTCGCATCGTTTCATAATCGCGTGCACCAAACTTCTGTGCCACCGGAATCCCGAATCCGCAACAACAACCGTTGCAAAAACCCAATATCAAGAAAATAACCGACGAGCTTGCGCCCACCGATGCCAGTGCATTTATACCCAAGAACTTCCCTACAATGGCCGCGTCAATCAGAAAATAAGTCTGTTGTAACAGGTTCCCAAGCAGAAGCGGTAATGTAAAGCTAAAAATAAGCGGCAAAGATGCACCTACCGTCATTTCTTTAGAAGAAGCCATACTCACAGTTTTCGAATTTTTACAGGCAAAGTTATAGATAAATTTCTGTCTATGGAACATCTCTTTTCTTGACGAAAGACAAAAAGTGGAAAGATTATCACAACATAAATAAAGTTATATGCAATAGCAAACATGTAATATCCCTCCGAAAATCAAAATGAATTAAATGAAATAACGCTTTTAGACCGTAAGATGAGTGCGTGCTTAAAGAAAAAACCTTATCTTTGTATGTTTATCGCATAAATAGATATTCGCAACAGATTATGGATTTCAAATTAGATAACAAAGGCTGCTGTATGCGAGCAAAGGGATGCAGCAAGATACAAAATAACAAACTGAATACATACAATTGGCTCTGTGGTGTGCCGGATGCTGAAAACGCAACGGATTTTGTGGAAGTTCAGTTCAAGAATACCCGCAAGGGCTATTATCTGAACAACACGCATATCCCGCTGGAAAAGGGGGACATGGTGGCGGTCGAGGCGACTCCGGGACACGATATTGGTACCGTAACCTTAACCGGCAAACTGGTGCTGCTGCAAATGCGCAAGAACAATGTGCGCATAGACCAAGAGCCGAAAAAGATTTATCGTAAAGCACGGCCTAATGACATCGAGAAATATGAGGAAGCGAAAGCAAAAGAGCACAACACGATGATTCGCTCGCGCCAAATCGCAGCAGACTTAGGGCTGAATATGAAGATTGGAGACGTAGAATACCAAGGTGATGGCAACAAGGCTATCTTCTATTACATCGCCGACGAACGCGTAGATTTCCGCCAGCTGATTAAAGTATTGGCCGAAGCATTCCGCGTCCGCATCGAAATGAAGCAGATCGGTGCACGACAGGAAGCAGGACGCATCGGAGGAATCGGACCGTGCGGCAGAGAGTTATGCTGCTCAAGCTGGATGACAAGCTTTGTCTCCGTAGCCACCGGAGCTGCACGTTATCAGGACATATCCATGAATCCACAAAAGTTGGCAGGCCAATGCGCAAAGCTAAAGTGTTGTATCAATTACGAAGTAGATACTTACGTAGAAGCACAAAAGCACTTGCCGTCAAAAGAGATTACATTAGAGACACAAGACAATACCTATTATCATTTCAAGACTGATATCATCAAACGGGAAATTACCTACTCGACAGACAAATCAATCGCAGCCAATTTGATAACTATCCCGGCTCAGCGTGCATTCGACATCATCAACATGAATAAAAAAGGGATGAAACCGGTCGCACTGGATGCTGATATAAAACAACCCTCCAAGCGCGAAGCACAAGATATTCTGGGACAAGAGAGCGTAACCCGGTTTGACAATAATATACCTAAAAAGAAAAAGAAGAAGCGTTCCGGTGGGAATATGAACAATGCAAATGCAGAAAAAGCAACCGGCAATGCCAACAATAACCAGCAGGTTCAACCGAAACAGCAGAAAGCGCAGCAACAATCCGGAGAAAAGAAACAGCAAGAGAACAAGAAATCTGTGGCAACGAGTAACACGGCTGGGAATAATGCTCCAAAGAATAATAACCGTGGCGGTAATAAACAGAAACAGAAGCCTCAACAGCAGCCAAATACAAAGCAAGGCAAACAACCGATACAAAACAAACCAAAGGATGCTAAGCAAGAGAATCAGTAACGTGCTGTGGCTTCTATGCTGCTTGTTCTTTTCCTGTGCAACCGACGCTCCGTATTACCAATATCAGGCAATCAAGGAAACGGCATGGGAAAAGGACAAGACTTACTATTTCACCTTCTCGATTACAGACAACTCCTATCCTTACTCCATCATATTGGATATTCGGAATAACAACAAATATCCTTATCAGAACTTATGGCTTTTCTGCGATGAAGAACCACCTATCGGAGCTATGGTCAAAGATACCATCGAGTGCATCTTGGCAGATGAGTTCGGCAAATGGTACGGGCATGGCATCTCTCTTTACGAATCAAGCTTTCCTATTAGGGAGAACTACACCTTCCCCTATCCGGGGCAATACACCTTCAGTTTCCGACAAGGAATGCGTGATAGTGTCATCATCGGCATACAGGAAATAGGCTTGCATATCCAGCCTGCCGGTATTCCTAAATGAAATGCCTACCGACAGCGCAATGCCTCTACGGCACGGGCAAGGTCTTCCGGAGTATCAATACCTATGGTTTCTATATCGGTAATACCCACTTTTATTTTATAGCCGTTCTCCAACCAACGCAACTGCTCAAGGCTCTCTGCCAGTTCCAATGGGGATTGTGGCAGACGGGTTATTTCGGCCAGTACCTCCGAGCGGTAGGCATACATGCCAATATGTTTATAATAGGTATGGTTAGGGAGCCACTCTGTATAGACTTTTCCCCGTATATAAGGTATCACCGAACGGCTGAAGTACAGGGCTTCGTTGTTCTTATTGATAACTACCTTCGGTGAGTTGGGATTGAACAGTACCTTCTCAAAGTCATCGTCCGGTCTGAATGGCTTGACCAGTGTGGCAATCTGCACGGGTTCGTCTGTATGGAAGCATGCCTTTATCGTTTCTATCTGTCGAGGTTGGATAAAAGGTTCATCTCCTTGTATATTGATTACTATATCATACCCCTCTCCTACCTTCTGGTATGCCTCGTAACAACGGTCGGTACCGCTCCGGTGCTGGTCGGAGGTTATCACCACATTCCCGCCAAAGGCCTGCACGGCACGTTTGATACGTGCATCATCGGTTGCTACGCAGACGGCATCTACCGTACCCTCTACCTGTTCATATACGCGCTGTATCATCGGCTTTCCGTCCATATCTGCCAACGGCTTGCCCGGGAAACGGGTCGAAGCGTAGCGTGCTGGGATTATTCCTATAAACTTCATATCTTATTAACCTTCTTCTTCTCTTGCTTTTCGGTTGGCAAAGTTATCCTTTTTATCGTATATTTGTGTCGCTAATGGAGACAAAATGATGAAGAAGCATCCTATACAATTGTTGATAGAGCAAGGGGAACATCAGCAGCTCGACTTCAAGTTTGAGGTGAGTGATAGCCGGAAGATAGCCCGCACACTGAGTGCATTTGCCAATACGGACGGAGGACGGCTGCTGATTGGTGTGAAAGATAATGGTAACATCTCGGGCATTCGGAGTGAGGAAGAGTACTATATGATTGAGGCGGCTTCGAACGTCTATACCCAACCGCAAGTGGGCTTCACCGCCACCCGATGGGAGATAAACGGGAAAACCGTGCTTGAAGTGTACATCGCTCCCGGCAAAGAACGTCCCTATCTGGCGCCTGACAAGGATGGGAAGCTAAAGGCCTATATCCGTGTAGCCGATGAGAATCTCCTCGCAAACGAGGTACTGGTGATGGCATGGAAGAAAGAACGATTGGCGCGAGGCACGCTTCTCCACCTTACCAAGCCCGTAGAAACGCTGCTGCTCTACCTTGAGGAACATCCCCACATCAGCCTGAGCCGTTTCTGCAAGATAGCCTATATTAAACCCTATGCAGCCCGGCAAATCATGAGTGACCTCATTTGCATAGGTACGTGTGAATATACTGTTTCGGACAAGCACATCCTCTATCGAATAAAAACTAATGACACCCACAG
>CAZOKT010000153.1:0-5827 GCA_964580505.1 uncultured Parabacteroides sp.
GCTTATACTATAGGCGGCATTTCCGGATGCCATATTAACCCGGCTATTACGTTGGGTGTTTATTTATCGGGCAGAATGAGCGGAAAGAATACCGCTATGTATATGGTGTTCCAGATAATTGGTGCCATAATCGGCTCTGCGTTGCTCTACATGCTTGTTTCGACCGGGGCAAACGACGGTCCGACGCAGACGGGTACAAACAGTTTCCAAGAAGGCATGATGATGCAGGCTTTCCTGGCCGAAGTAATTTTTACTTTTATCTTTGTGTTGGTAGTTCTAGGCACAACAGATAATAAGAAAGGAGCCGGAAATCTTGCCGGATTTGCCATCGGTCTAACATTGGTGTTGGTGCATATCGTCTGTATTCCTATCACGGGTACTTCTGTTAATCCGGCGCGTAGCATCGGACCTGCATTTTTTGAAGGTGGTCAGGCTCTTTCGCAATTGTGGCTCTTTATTGTAGCTCCATTTGTGGGTGCGGCATTGAGTGCGTTCGTTTGGAAAGGATTGAAAGGAAAGGAAGAATGACCAACAGTAAGGAGTAAATAATCAAAAGGCGGGCAGGATTTTAGCTCTTGCTCGTTTTTTATTTTCGTAAGGATGCCGTCCCTCTCTTTTGGATAGAACTTCATCTGCAAATGAAATACGGTTGATGTCGGTTAATCCTCAGAACAAATACTGTCAGAGCAAACGGTCTTGTTTAATATTTGCCAGCTTTCTGCTAAAGCAGACATGGAAGAGAACAACAGACTCGCACCCTCTTCCAATAGAATTTCATCCGACAAAGGTCCGGTATTGACGGCTATTGTAAAAATCCCGGCGGCGACCCCTGCTCTTACTCCCAAAGGAGCATTTTCTACAACTATTGCCTCGTTAGCCTGCACACCTGCCTTTCTCAATCCTATCAGATACGGTTCTGGATTGGGTTTCCCATATTCTACGTCGAAAGCTGTTACCATTTTTTCCGAAGAGAAGCAATTTGGATAAGTAGAATTCAGTTTGTCCACCAAACTCTTTTGCCCAGAACCTGTAACAACCAAACACTGTAATCCGGATTGTTTCACTTTCTGTAAGACATCAGCAGCTCCAGGCATCGGCTCTCCATTGTTATACAGATTGAAACAAGTAGCTTTCTCTTGGTAAATCTGCTCTTTTTCTTCTTCAGTAGCTTTCCGATGGAACGTCCGTTGGATAAGGATGTCGATAATATCAGCTCCCGTCCGTCCTTCATGCAGATAGAAATCGGTTTCCGAAGCAATGATGTGATGCTGCTCCGTAATCTCTTTCCACGCGCGAGTATGGAAGCGCATAGAGTCGTATAGCACGCCGTCCATATCAAATAAGACAGCCTTCGGATTCAGTCTTAACCCAGCCTTTTCTTCATATTGTAGAATAGCTTCTTGTATTTTTTCTTTATCCATATTTCCTGTCGAAAAGTTTAAAAAAGAAGTTGAAAGTAAAAAAACATTAACATTTTCCACTCTCAACTTCTACATGATAGCTTTCTTACTTATAATCTACTCTTGATAGCTTCACTTTCCTTTTCATAACCGGGTTTATTTAGTAAGGCAAACATATTCTTTTTGTAAGCCTCTACACCAGGCTGATTGAACGGGTTCACACCCAACATATAGCCACTGATTCCACATGCCTTCTCAAAAAAGTAAAACAGCTGGCCAATATAGTAAGGTGTAACAGCAGGCATCGTAATTTTGATGTTCGGAACGCCTCCATCAACATGAGCTAACTGAGTACCCAGTTCTGCCATTTTGTTCACCTCGTCAACACGTTTGCCCGCCAAGAAATTCAGCCCATCCAAATTAGCTTCGTCCGCCGGAATCACTATCTGATGGTCAGCCTGTTCTATGGAAATGACTGTTTCAAAAATAGTGCGTTCGCCTTCCTGAATCCATTGTCCCATCGAATGCAAGTCGGTTGTTAGATCTACAGCAGCCGGAAAGATGCCTTTCTTCTCTTTTCCTTCGCTTTCTCCATAAAGTTGTTTCCACCACTCGGCGATATAATGCAATTTTGGATGGAAGTTGCAAAGAATCTCAATCTTCTTGCCACTCTTGTATAGTTCATTACGAGTGGCTGCATAGATAGCTGCCATATTTTCAGCAAAAGGAATACTTTCATCTGTGGCTTTTTCCATTGAAACTGCGCCGGCAACTAACTCACGGATGTTAATGCCTGCCACGGCAATCGGTAGCAATCCCACCGGCGTAAGCACCGAGAAACGTCCGCCCACATTGTCCGGGATAACGAAAGTTTTATAACCCTCTTGATTTGCCAATGTTCGCAGCGCACCTTTCTTTGCATCTGTGATTGCTACGATGCGATGTTTAGCCTCCTCTTTTCCTACAGCATCTTCCAACTGTTTCTTCAATATACGGAATGCTAATGCCGGTTCAGTGGTTGTTCCAGATTTGGAGATATTGATGATACCGAATTGTCTGCCGTCTAAGACTTCGCTCAGTTCGTAAAGATAATCTTCGCCGATGTTATGACCTGCGTATAACAGAATTGGATACTTACGGTCAGTATGTAACCAGTCAAAGCCATTGTTCATAGCTTCTACCACAGCACGTGTACCTAAGTAACTTCCACCAATACCAATAGCAACTACAATTTCACATTTTGAGCGTAGTATTTGGGCTGTATTTTCTATTTCCGTTAATTCTGCGTCAGTGATAGAAGAGGGTAGATGCAACCAGCCCAAAAAGTCATTACCTGCTCCATTGCCTCTATGCAATGTGGCCATACATGCATTGGCGTTTGCTTCTTGTGCATATACTTGTTCTTTCGGAACAAAGCCAAATGTTTTCTCAATGTTTAAACGAATGTTTTCCATAAAGCAAATACGGTTTATTTGAATAATTTAGTCAATTGCCGAATTTCAGTCACCGGTGACTTACGTTCATATAATATAGCATATAACGCATTCAATATCGGCATATTAACTTTATATTTCTCATTAATCTCGTAAATACATTTTGTTCCGTAATAACCTTCAGCAATCATTTCCATTTCCAGTTGTGCAGTTTTTACGGAATAACCTTTCCCAATCATGGTTCCAAATGTACGATTCCGGCTAAAACGGGAATAGGCAGTTACTAATAAATCTCCCAAATAGACGGAATCAGTAATGTCTCGGTCAAGCCCGTGTACCGCATAAAGAAAATTACGCATTTCCTCAATAGCGTTACAAATGAAAACTGCTAAGAAATTATCGCCATATTTCATTCCATGACAAATGCCCGCAACAATCGCATATACATTCTTCAGTACGGATGCATATTCAATGCCGATCACGTCTTGGCAGCAATAGTTTTTCAGATAGTGATTGCGAAATATTGGCGAGAACTGCTTAGCTTTTTCAATGTCAGGACAAGCCAAAGTGATATAAGATAGACGTTCTAAAGCAATCTCTTCTGCGTGGCAAGGTCCACCAATCACGGCTATATTTTGAATAGGAACATTATAATATTCTGCGAAATAATCCGCAACCAGCATATTCTCGTCCGGAACGATACCCTTAATTGCCGAGATAATAAATTTGTCGTGCAGCGATGTTTTTACCTTCTTCAAATGTTGCTTCAAGAAAGGTGACGGAGTGGCGAAAATCAGCGTGTCCGAATCTTCTATGGCTTGATTTATATCCGAATAGAAATGGATACGTTCTATGTCAAATTCTATCGCAGACAAATAGCTTGGGTTATGACCGCTTTGCTGGAAGCCCTGAATTTGATCTTCTCGACGCATATACCAATTAATCTTATTCTGCGTCGAAAGTACAATCTTCGCTAAAGCGGTAGCCCAACTGCCACCACCCATTATTGTAATTTTTCCGGGCAAATTCATGTTTTTTTAATTTTTGTTTGCATTGGCAATCCATGTCACTATTTGTTCAGCGGATGGATTTTCCAACTCCAACTTATATTTTTTATTGAGTTCACACAGCTCCTGTCTTACCTTGTTTGGATTTGCATCCTTTAAAATCTCAACTGTTACGTAACCCGCTTTCTGCAGAGCCGAAACCCAATCTTTATCTACGCCGATAGCTGTATATTTGTCTACTGCATCTTTCTTTACGCTCTTTTCTGGACGCATTTGTGGAAAAAATAGAACTTCCTGTATAGTGGTCTGTCCAGTCATTAGCATAACCAATCGGTCTATTCCGATGCCGATTCCGCTGGTCGGTGGCATTCCATATTCCAAAGCCCGCATGAAATCTTGGTCAATAATCATCGCTTCATCATCCCCTTTATCCGCCAAGCGCATCTGCTCCTTGAAGCGAGCTTCTTGATCGATCGGATCGTTCAGCTCCGAATAGGCATTTGCCAATTCTTTTCCGTTGACCATCAGTTCGAATCGTTCTGTCAATCCGGGCTTGCTGCGGTGCATTTTCGTCAACGGAGACATCTCTACCGGATAGTCAATAATAAATGTGGGTTGGATAAATGTTCCTTCGCAGAACTCGCCAAAGATTTCATCTATCAGTTTGCCTTTGCCCATTGTATCATCGATTTCCAAGTTCAGCTTCTTGCACACTTCGCGTATTTCAGCTTCGTTCTTTCCTTCCAGGTCGTATCCGGTATTTTCTTTGATGGCTTCCAGGATGGGCAAACGGCGATAAGGAGCTTTAAAGCTGATAGTTTTGCCGTCTATTTTTGTTTCACACGTACCGTTTACGGCGATGCAAATCTCTTCCAGCAACTTCTCGGTGAAGGACATCATCCAATTGTAGTCTTTATATTGGACATACAACTCCATGCAGGTGAACTCTGGGTTATGATTGCGGTCCATGCCTTCGTTGCGGAAGTTTTTACCGATTTCATATACGCCTTCGAAACCTCCCACGATTAAGCGTTTCAGATAAAGCTCTGTGGCGATACGCATATACATATCGATGTTCAGCGCATTGAAGTGCGTGATAAACGGGCGGGCACTTGCTCCCCCCGGAATGGCTTGCAGGGTAGGAGTCTCAACCTCTGTATATCCTGCTGAATCCAGTACGCGGCGCATGGTTTGCAATACTTTGGCGCGTTTTAGGAAAATATCTTTGACGCCCTCGTTCACAATCAGATCTACATAACGCTGGCGATAACGCAGCTCAGGATCATTAAAGCCGTCGTAAGCCACGCCATCTTTGTATTTTACGATAGGCAATGGGCGTAGGGACTTCGACAATACGGTCAGTTCTTGGGCGTGTACGGAAATTTCGCCCATTTGCGTGCGGAATACATAGCCCCGAATGCCTACGATGTCGCCAATGTCCAGCAACTTTTTAAATACAATATTATATAAGTCTTTATTTTCATCCGGGCAAATATCGTCGCGAGAAATGTAAATCTGTATTCTGCCTTCCGAATCTTGTAACTCCATGAAGGAGGCTTTTCCCATGATGCGGCGGCTCATGATACGTCCGGCTATGCTCACCGAACGGGGCTTGGCGTCGTCCTTGAAATTCTCTTTTATTTCTTTAGAAAATGCGTTTGTCGTATATTCTGCTGCGGGATACGGCTCGATCCCCATTTCTCGCAACTGTGCCATGCTGTTGCGCCTGATTATTTCTTGTTCGCTCAGTTCTAATAGATTCATTGCGCTATTAATCGTTATGTCTAATACAGCGCAAAAATAAAAAAAATATCCGGTAATATAAATGAAATAGGAAAGAATGAAGCAAAAATTAAGAATAAACGCATAAAAAAGAGGGACTTCTTCATCGGAAATCCCTCTGCTAATGGGGTGAAAGATGGGGCTCGAACCCACGACCCTTGGAACCACAATCCAATGCTCTAACCAACTGAGCTACATTCACCAT
>CAZOKT010000154.1:0-5767 GCA_964580505.1 uncultured Parabacteroides sp.
TTTTTGGCGAGATATGCTTTGACATTAGGTTGTTTATAGGGTTATCTCTAAATTGTCGAGCATATAAGCTGTTTTTTTGCGTGCTTCATTCGTATTTTCAGCACGCGCTAAGAGAACGCCCATACGGCGATGATCGTGCACTTCAGGCTTACCGAACAGACGGATTTGTGTATCGGGTTGCTTTAAAACCCTGTCCAAATTGCCAAAACTTACTTGTGTACTATCGCCTTCTACCACGATAGCCCGCGATGCACCCGGACCTAAAAAGCTAATGTTTGGTATAGGCAAGCCAAGTATCGCTCGTGCATGCAGCGCAAATTGGGACAAGTCTTGCGTAATCATCGTAACCATACCGGTATCATGTGGGCGCGGAGAAACTTCATTGAAGATGACTTCGTCACCTTTGACAAATAGTTCGACGCCAAAGATACCTCGTCCGCCTAACGCATCCGTAATCTTGCCCGCTATTTCACGTGCTTTTTCCTTTGCTACAGGACTCATCACTTGAGGTTGCCAAGATTCTCGATAGTCGCCATTCTTCTGCACATGACCTACCGGTTCGAGGAAAGATGTTCCACCTATGTGGCGGACAGTCAATTGAGTAATCTCATAATCGAAATCGATAAATCCCTCAACAATCACTTTTCCAGCACCGGCACGTCCGCCCTCTTGCGCATAATGCCAAGCCATGTCTATATCTTCCGATTTACGGATGACACTTTGACCATGCCCGCTTGAACTCATAATGGGCTTTATAACGCAAGGCATTTTTATTTCTTGGATTGCTTTTCTAAATTCCTCTTTCGTAGATACGAAGCGATAGGGTGAAGTAGGTAAGCCAAGTTCTTCAGCCGCTAATCGGCGGATACCTTCGCGGTTCATTGTCAACCACGCAGCTTTTGCCGTAGGGATGACTTGGAATCCTTCTTTCTCCAGTTCCAGTAGTGTAGGAGTAGCAATAGCCTCTACCTCCGGAACAATGTAATCAGGTTGTTCTGTCTCGATAATTTTCCGCAGAGCCATTCCATCTAACATGGAAAGCACGTACGAACGATTGGCAACTTGCATAGCCGGAGCATGGGCATATTTGTCTAATGCGATGACTTCAACGCCATAACGTTGTAATTCAATTACAAATTCTTTTCCTAATTCGCCACTACCGCACAATACGACTTTTGTTGCGGTAGGAGACATGGGTGTTCCTATTTTTGTCATAATAATGTATTTAAGTGTATTTAAGTGTATTTATGCGGATATCTAAAGATAATAGCTAAGATAGCTCCAAATCCCAATAAATACGGATAATATAGATATTGCATAATTTCGATAGGAGAGACTTTCCCCAATCCGGAAGCAATTAAGATCTGTGCACCGTAGGGAATAATTCCCTGCACTGAACAGGAAAAAATATCTAACAGACTGGCACTTCGCTTTGGATCGATATGAAAACGGTCGGCAATGTCTTTGGCAATCGGCCCCGACATAATCAGTGCAATCGTATTGTTTGCCGTACAAAGATCAGCAAAACTTACCAATCCGGCAATACTCGCTTCCGCTCCTCGTTGCGAATTGATTCGTGAAGTCAGCTTCTGAATAATCCATTCAATGCCTCCATTATAGCGAATCATTTCCAGCATGCCTCCAGCTAAGAGTGTAACGATAATTAATTCTCCCATACTTACGATACCACTCCCCATAGCTGCATTCCAATTCCAAATATCGAATGTGCCGGTCAATAGTCCAGTAATTCCGGACAAAAGGATGCCAAGAAATAAGACAGCCATTACATTTACACCGGCGACTGCCGTAATCAATACAACCAAATAGGGTAATACTTTTACCCATTCAATATTATCTGGGCAATAATTCTCCTGCACTCCCAAGCCTACTACAATATATAGTAAGGTACTCAGAATAGCTATTGGTAGAGCTATACGGAAGTTTACCTTGAACTTGTCTGTCATCTGACAGCCTTGAGTCCGTGTAGCAACAATTGTTGTGTCTGATATAAAAGAGAGATTATCTCCGAACATTGCACCACTCACCACAACACCCAGCATCAATGCTTCCGGCATGCCTGCCTTTTCGGCAATGCCGACAGCTACCGGAGCTAATGCTACAATTGTCCCGACAGAAGTGCCGACCGATATGGAAATAAAACAAGCTGCAATAAAAATACCGGCAGCTAATAAATTGCTGGGTAGGAAAGACATTGTCAGATTAACCGTAGCATCGACGGCGCCCATTTCCTTTGCCGTTTGGGCAAATGCACCGGCAAGTATGAAAATAATCACCATTAGCATGATGTTACTATTCGCTGCGCCTTTGCAAAATTGCTCGATTCGGTTGTTTAGCTTACCACCTTTTGAGATTACAACAGCTACAATAGAAGAGATGACAAAAGCAACCGTTATCGGCATTTTGTAAAAGTCTCCGGCAATACAGGAGACCACCAAATAGGATAGTAGAAATACTCCTAACGGGAATAGCGCCCACACATTAGGAGTATGTTCGAATGTTTTATTCTGTTTATTGTTGCTCATATTCGCTTTGCTTTAGAATGAGAATCGTAAAGCTATACGGACTCCGCCTTTCTTGATGCCCGGATTATCCAAATAGGTTATTCTTCGATAATAATCCACACGCAAAATCTTCAAGATATTATCCAGTCCTACACTGAATTCCATATAGGGCGTATTGCCCATTTCCATTGTCCCTTCAGGAAGTTGAAATAGACCTGACGTCAGATTTGGATTGTTCTTATCTGTCAAACCTCCGTAAACACCGCTGAAAGAAACTACTTCACGTAATTTCAACCATTTGACAACCGGAATACGATTCAATATCCAACCTTTTAGATAGTAAGTAAAATACCACGATACATACTGGTCGGTGATAAATTCCATGGCGTTCATCATATTAAACGCTTCCGGTTGAATAGTTAAAGATTGGTTAGTATTTGGTAGAATCAATAGCGGAAATGGAACTTTATCCCATACTTTACCGGCTTTTACCAAAGCATCAATATGACCAAAAGAAGATAACCAAATACGTTTTTCTGCGCTAACCTCCGTATGGTTATATCGGTAATCGCCGCCTAATCCGTTAATACCCATCTGATGGGAAATCTTGAAGATAGGTGCATCTTTCGACAAGTTGAATGGAGATTCCCGACCTGCACGACCATTGTAAGCTCTTTCTCCGGGAGCATAGCGCAATTGAAGTCCTAATTCTGTCTTATTGAATGAATTGATGTGGGTTAGAGAACCATCATCATTCATCAAATCATAACTTAAAGTTCCTGCGGCTTCATTATTCTCATGGCGAATCCAACCCATGATACTCAAGTTATTAGTCCAATCCTTCTCGTATTGCAACATAGTTTTGCGGATATATTGCATACGTGTAACCGGCGTTCCGACTTTTATGGCTACAAACATATTATCTTTACTCGTAAACAAAAAGTCTTGTCCCGGCGTATAAACATCATATTCATGAATCAAAGAGAGATTATTGCGTGGAAACTCACCGGAATGGTACTCTTTCTTTGTAAAAGAATAGGTTAAATCTACATTGTATTTAAACTTGCGGTCATCTACACCATAAGCTACATATCCGCTACCAAACCAATTCGGATTCAAATTGGCTGTTGTCATTCCACCCACACGCATACGAAAACCTTCCAAATCGTTCGCACTGAATGTCGTATTCATCGGACCAAAATCAAACTTGCTGGTCGAACGGTCTTTGCCTGTTGGGATATAACCGGAAATTAATATCTCAGCTGTCTTTATAATTACATTGAATACAGGAATTTTCCGCATTTGAGCCAACAGTTCATCCAATGCGCTTTCCTTCTCTTTTAGGGGAATATGCCGATGATTTATCCAGAATGAATCCGGTTGAGCATTTGCCTGAAGCGAAATGTGGTTTTCACCCAACAGACCAAAAATGGAATCTCGGTTTGCAATTTCAAATTGGTAATTGTCATAACTTCGCAGATTATGTACATAGAGTTGCTGCATTCCGTCTATAATATAGAAATTAATATAGGTATTTTCCGTATCCACTACCCATGTACTATCCGGCATTTGCTTAAATTCTTGGTCAATACGCAATTTATCGACGAAGTTTAGATTAATATGCGAAGGGACATTCAGTGTAAACTTCTTCAGTGCATAATTCCCATCCAACGTTACATAAAGCCTTCCGGTAAAGCCATAACTTTCACTATTCACCGGCACAAATGCCAAATCTATGCACTTGGTTCCGTTTACATCTAATGTGTCCATGATATAATATTTATAATAAGACACGGCCAATGTTGAAGAAAGCGGACTAACGAAGCGATTTAACAAGATATTGATATTATTGTCGAAAATATTAATGCCTTGAAATATCTCTTCCAAGTTTGCACTGATACCTCCTTCGTCTAAGCTCTTGTCTATACCCTGCATACGTTTTCCTTTAATAATGACCTTTTCCGACTTCGGCTTCTTGCGATAATAATGGTCGGACAGCGTCTCGCGGACGGAAAGTGTCAGGATAGGTTTGCCATTGAACTCTGACGTATCCAAATAGTTTTTGATAAACTTGAATTTACGTGTGAAGTTATTCTTGTCTAAATTCGGGCTGAAATCATCCAGCGCAAGGCTCAATTTCTCATAACTCTCCACATGATATTCATCTTTGGCTTCGATGCGATTCTCCGCTTTATGTTCGATAACTTTCTTAATCAGCTCAACAGCCGGATTATCCTTGCGCGAATAGCGTTCTCGTCCCGGTTTTATAACAACTTCGGAAAGCTCGTAAGAAGTAGGACGCAGCATAACGTCCAATCCTTCGTTCTTGTGTCCGACTTTTAGCGTAATGGATTTCTCCACATAACCTATCGAGGATATCACGAGTTCTGTATAACCTTTGTCATTTTGAAGCGTGAAAACACCCTCCTCATCTGTCATTGCTCCTATTGTCGTACCTTTGAAGATGACTGCAACATAGGATAAAGGCTCTCCGGTGATAGAGTCCTTTACGATGCCGGATGCTGACGTGATGGATTGCCCGTAGGTTGAATTATAGAAGCCGGCAAGCATCAAAAAGAATATTAGCCGGCATGTAAATCGAATCGTTCTACTCATTGTACTTCTTTCCTTGCGGATTGTTTCGGAGTGCAAAAGTAAATTATTTGTAGCACAGAGCCGAAATCGTGCTTATTAATAATATTTAATCGGAAATAAGTCCCCGCCTTTTCAGAATAGAGAAACATTATAAATTAACCAAAAAGAGAAGCATTTGTTGCAAGTAATAAGCATCAGTTTCGTCGAAATATTCTTTTTTGTCACTATCAATATCCAATACGCCGATGATTGTCCCGTTTTGTTTAAAGGGAATGACTATTTCCGATTGGGATGCAGCATTGCAAGCGATATGTCCGGGAAACTGTTCTACATCTGGCACAATCAGCACGCGTTGTTCTTTCCATGCCGTACCGCAAACGCCTTTTCCATAACGAATCCGCGTACAAGCTATCGGTCCTTGAAATGGTCCCAATACCAATTCTCCCTCTTTGACCAGATAAAATCCGACCCAGAAGAAGTCGAATGCCTGCTTGAGTGCAGCAGACATGTTCGCCATATTGGCTATTCCATCTCTCTCTTTCCCTATTAAAGACTGCATCTGAGGTAATAATTCCCGATAACGTTCGGCCTTGCCTGTTGCATGAATAGAAAGCTCTTCCGCCATATACCTTAGTTTATTCTGTAAATAA
>CAZOKT010000155.1:0-5741 GCA_964580505.1 uncultured Parabacteroides sp.
GACTTGACCGTAGGCGTCAGCAACGATGCCGTCAATTTCCTCAATGCCGCCATCGGCTCGAAGGCTGCCTCGTTTCGCGTCATTATGATAGTGGCAGCCGCAGGTATCCTTGTTGGAGCCTCGCTTTCCAATGGAATGATGGACATCGCGCGGCACGGAATCTACCAACCGCAGTATTTTTACTTCTCGGAAATCATGTGTATCCTTGTGGCTGTGATGCTGACTGACGTGGTGCTGCTCGACATTTTCAACTCCTTGGGGATGCCTACGTCTACTACCGTGTCGCTGGTGTTCGAGCTGCTAGGAGGAACAGTGGCCTACTCGCTGGTCAAGATTGCTCACGATAGCGAAGGCCTCCTGCACATAGGCAACCTGATGAACACGGACAAGGCACTTACAGTGATATTGGCAATATTCGTTTCGGTGGCAATAGCCTTTGCTTTCGGGACATTGGTGCAATACCTCTCGCGTATTATCTTTACCTTCAACTATAAACGCACGGCAAAATACTTCATCGGGCTGTTTGGCGGACTGGCAGCCACCGCCATCATTTACTTCATGCTGATAAAAGGATTGAAGTCGAGTCCCATCTTTGCAGGTGCGTTTGCCGATTATATCTTCATCCATACGCGGGAGGTAGTGATAGGTTGCTTTATTGGCTTCACCTTCTTGATGCAAATCCTCCATTGGTTGGGTGTGAATGTATTCAAAGTAATCGTACTGATGGGTACTTTTGCCTTGGCATTGGCTTTTGCGGGGAACGATTTGGTGAACTTCATAGGCGTGCCTTTGGCGGGTATCTCGGCCTACGAGGACTTCATGGCACAGGGAGGAAACGTAACTCCAGACGCCCACCCGATGACCATCCTGCAAGGCTCGGCCATGACGCCGTGGTACTACCTGATCGGCTCGGGCGTGGTGATGGTAATAGCCCTCCTGACCTCGAAGAAGGCACACAACGTAATCAAAACCTCGGTTGACCTCTCCCGCCAATCGGAAGGCGATGAGCTGTTCGGGACTTCACCTGCTGCCCGCGTGCTGGTGCGTATGTGTACGAATACTGCCCATACCATTGCCCGGTTTATACCGACCTCATTGGCACGATGGGCAGACAAACGTTTCAACGACAAAGAGATGATTGTCGAAGAAGGAGCAGCATTTGATTTGGTACGTGCCTCCGTCAATGTAGTGCTCTCCGGCTTACTCATCGCATTGGGTACCTCCTTGAAATTACCTCTATCCACCACTTATGTCGCCTTTATGGTGGCAATGGGTTCCTCTTTGGCCGACAGGGCATGGGGACGCGAAAGCGCCGTATTCCGTATAACTGGTGTATTATCCGTCATCGGTGGTTGGTTCATTACGGCAGGTGCCGCATTCTCCATCTGCTTTATCGTTACCTTGATACTCTATGCCGGAGGTGCTCCTGCGGTATTGTTCATGATTGCCATTGCTGTCTATACATTGATACATAGCCAAATCATGTACAAAAAAAGGCAACGCAAAGAGGCCTTGAAAGAGGAGGTGAACAATACAGTCGAACAATTGCAAAAAACAACCGATACCTGCGAGGCTTTGACGCTCTTCCGCCAACATAGCCGTGAGGAGCTGAAAGAAGATTTACTCTTTGCCGCATCTGCTTTGCAAAATGCCGTAAATGGATTTATGAACGAGAACCTGAAGGTGTTACGCCGGGTGATGAACGACATTGAAGAGAAAAAAGTGCATCTCAAGCAGGTAAAGCGCGTGGGCACATTGGGCGTCACCCAGCTGGAGCGCGACATTGCCATCGAAAAAGGACTTTACTATTATCAGGGAAACGACTTCGCAAGCGAAATCGTATATAGCATACGCCGCTTGGCAGAACCTTGCAAACTCCATATCGACAACAACTTCAAGCCTTTGAACGAAATTCAGAAGAACGACTTCGGCATCGCGGAGATGCAAATCATCGCTTATCTGACTCGTTGTGCGGAGATGATAGACAAGAACAACTACGAAGAACTCCCAGAATTAGTGAGTGAAGCATCACACCTGCACAACGCCTTGATCCAGCTGAAGAAAGAAGAGCTGAAACGCATACAGGGACAATCCGGAAGTACAAAAGTCAGTATGGTCTATCTAAATATGCTCCAAGAGACTACCAACGTGGTCAATTTCAGTTGTAACTTAATTAAAGTAAGTAAGAAATTCCAGACAGAATAAGTTATAAATTCCGAAAGGTGAAGGCGTATTAAATGCAATTCAGCACTCAAAATTTCGAGATACAAAAAAAAGCACTATATTTGTGAATAAAAACACAAACACAGACTTTTCATGAGCACAAACGATATAGCAGCGCTTTTAGAGCAGGAGGCTAATGCCATACGCAGCATCCCCGTATCTTCCAACTATGAAGATGCCGTAAACCTCATCGCTGAGCATGTCCATATTTTAGGAGGCACACTCATTACCAGCGGGATGGGAAAAGCAGGGCAGATAGCCATGAACATTGCAACAACGTTCAGTTCGACCGGCACGCCAGCTTTTTATTTGCATCCCAGCGAAGCGCAGCACGGAGATTTGGGTATTGTACGCCCAAATGACATCATGCTTTTAATTTCCAACTCCGGGAAAACACGCGAACTGGTGGAACTGGTCGGATTGGCACGCGGATTAGTACCCGGCATGAAATTCATTGTTATCACCGGTAATCCAGAAAGCACATTGGCGCAAGAAGCTACCATCTGCCTCCCTACTGGTTCACCTGCAGAGGTATGTCCATTGGGCTTAACGCCTACCACCTCCACCACTGTCATGACCGTTATCGGGGATATACTCGTGGTAAGTACCATGAAGAAGATTCATTTCACCAACAAAGATTATGCGAAACGGCACCATGGAGGCTATTTAGGCTCGAAAAGCCGCGAACAGAGTAAAGAGGAGTAAGCTAAAGTATGAGAAAGGTAATAGGCATAGGAGAAACCATTTTGGACATTGTATTTAAAGAGAACCAGCCTTATACAGCGGTACCCGGAGGCTCGGTATTCAACGGATTGGTTTCATTAGGCCGTTTGGGGCAAGAGGTACTTTTTGTTAGTGAATTGGGAAATGACAAGGTGGGAGACTTGATTCAGGCATTCATGCAAGAGAATCATATCTCTACGCAGTATGTGGATCGGTCTTCAATGGGTAAGACCCCTGTATCATTGGCTTTTTTGGATGACAACCAGAATGCAAACTACATCTTTTATAAAGATTGTCCGAAGCAACACCCCGAAGTATTCCTACCTCCTATCGAAAAAGATGACATCTTCATTTACGGCTCCTATTACGTTCTGAATCCTACTATGCGCAAACGGACGATAGAGCTTCTGGATTATGCTCGTGAACAGGGTGCGATACTCTATTATGATCCCAACTTTCGTAAGGCACATATACATGAAGCCATCCACGTAATGCCCTCTGTATTGGAGAATCTGGAATATGCCGATATTGTGAGAGGCTCGGACGAGGACTTTTTCAATCTCTTCGGAGAATGCGATCCGGACAAATTATATCAGGAACATATCCAGTTCTATTGTCCGGTATTTCTTCTTACGCGCGGGAAGGACGGGGTGGAATTGCACGTGAATGAAAAGAAATACCACTATGATGCCCCTAAAATCGAACCGAAAAGCACCATCGGTGCGGGAGATAGTTTCAATGCGGGTATCTTGTACGGCTTATTGAAACAAGATGTGCGGAAAGCGGATTTGACAAACCTAAAAGAAGAAGACTGGCGGAAAATCGTCGGGTGTGGTATGGAACTCGCTACAGAGGTCTGCCAGAGTTATGATAACTATATCGCAAAAAGGACAGACAAATAATGATATGACGAAAAGAATACACAAGCATATAAGAAACGAGGAAAATGGAAATATGTTCTCTTGAGGTAAAGCTTAATTCAAAGGATTTATTTATCTTTGCATCATTTTAGAAAGGTTACATATTATACATCCAGACACATTTTGAAAACATTTGAAGAATTAGGAGTTGCCAAACCTATCTTAAAGGCAATTCAAGAGATGGGTTATGAATCCCCGATGCCTGTCCAAGAGGAAGTGATTCCTTTTCTATTGGGCGAAGATAATGACGTTATCGCATTAGCACAAACCGGTACCGGCAAGACCGCAGCATTCGGCTTGCCTATCTTGCAGAAGATAAATGTAAATGAATATCAGCCGCAAGCATTGGTATTGTGTCCTACACGCGAACTCTGCTTGCAAATTGCAGACGATTTGAACGATTATTCCAAGTATATCGACCATCTGAGGGTGTTGCCTGTATATGGTGGGTCGAGCATCGAAAGCCAGATTAAGACTTTGAAGCGAGGCGTACATGTGGTCGTGGCTACCCCGGGACGTCTGTTGGATTTGATGAACCGGAAAACTGTCAATTTAAATTCCATTCGGAATGTAATCATGGACGAAGCGGACGAGATGCTGAACATGGGCTTCACGGACAGCATTAATGCCATATTGGCAGAGATTCCTCCTTCGAGGAATATGCTGCTCTTCTCTGCTACCATGCCGCAGGGTATTGCCGCTATTACCAAGAAATACATGAATAACCCGAAGGAGATTATCATCGGCAAGAAAAATGAAGGGAACAAGAATATCCGTGACATTTATTATATGGTACGCGCACAAGACAAATACCTTGCCTTGAAGCGTATTGCCGATTTCTATCCGAACATCTACGGCATCATCTTCTGCCGGACGCGCAAAGAGACGCAGGAGATTGCCGACAAGCTGATTCAGGATGGTTATAATGCTGATTCTCTGCATGGCGAGCTGAGTCAGGCACAAAGAGATTATGTCATGCAGAAGTTCCGCATCAAAAACTTGCAACTCTTGGTGGCTACGGATGTGGCTGCACGCGGATTGGATGTAGACGACCTCACGCATGTAATCAATTATGGTTTGCCGGACGAGGTGGAATCGTACACGCATCGCCGAGGCCGTACGGGGCGTGCCGGAAAGACGGGAATCTCCATCTCCATCTGCCATGTACGGGAAAAGGGCAAGATAAAGGCTATCGAGCGTGTCATCAATAAGAAATTCGAGCAGGGCGAAATGCCTTCGGGAAAAGAAATCTGCGCGAAGCAGTTGTTCAATCTGGTAGACCAAATCGAAAAAGTAAAAGTGAACGAAGAGGAGATTGCCGGACTGATGCCTCAAATCTACCGCAAACTGGAATGGCTGGATAAGGAAGACATCATCAAGCGCATGGTTTCGCTGGAGTTCAACCGTATGATTGACTATTACAAAGACGCCGACGAAATTGAAACGGTGGACGACAAATCCTCTTTGCACCGAGACAAAGACGGAAAGCGAAGCCGTAAGGCAGAAAAAGGTTTCGCGCGGTTCTTTATCAATCTGGGCAAGAAAGACGGGGTGTATGCCAACCAAATCATCGAACTCGTCAATTCTTGCATACGGGGTAAGGTAAGTATCGGGCGGATTGACCTGATGGAGAAGTTCTCGTTCTTCGAAGTGGAAGAGCAAGAGGCGCACCGCGTGGAGAAGTATATGAACGGCCTCGAGTGGAACGGACGCCGGGTCTCGGTTGAACCTGCGCAAGCACGCAAGGAGGATGAGGAAGAAGGAGGCAAGAAGAAGAAAGAGCATAAACGCCGGAGCACAGCCACTCATCGCTTCATGTGCACCCATAAACCGCCGAAAAAGAAAGAGAAAAAGAGAAAAAAATAAAAACGAATC
>CAZOKT010000156.1:0-5721 GCA_964580505.1 uncultured Parabacteroides sp.
CCGTTCTTTTTCATAAAATTCGTTTTGAGAACATTCTCCTCATCATATAATTTTAGCAACTTATTGAGTGCATCCGAAGGAATTGCAAGTTCTGTGAGGGTATTATCCCACATTTCCTTACATCTTCTCATGGAAGGATCAAACTTTCGAAAGTCTGTATCTAACTGTTTTAGTTCTTGGTAGAAAGAATTATTACCGAAGCCTCCATTATTTTTGAGAGTTGCGACAATATCGTAGATCCTTTTCTGAATTTTGAGTAAGACTGCAGTATCAGAGGATACAGATTTGGATATGCCGAGATAAAATCCAAAAATGAACCCTTTAACGACATTCAATTTGTTGTTCTGGAGAACTTTTGCATCATAATTCTTGCATGTATCCTCTACATGAATATTCAATCCTGACAAATAAGCCAAATTGAAATCTCCTTTGCAAAGGTCAAACTTAAAGTGATCTCCAAGTTTGTTTGTCAAACTATCAGAACAACTAAGTCTAGAATGATTTAAATCCTTGACATTGTAAAATAATATTCTCGTGTTGAAGGGGGAAAGATTCAAAACACTGTCCAGAGAATACACATGAACCCTATCATTTTCGAAAATATGAGTCAACGGTGTTGTCTTTTCGTCTATATCAACTTCAAGAACGATAGGACGACTATCGTGTTCGTTATCCCTTATCTCGAAATAAGGGATTTTCGAAAACAATATCAAAATATTCTTGAACGGAATGAGATCCAATCCGTAGAATGTATTATATCCATAGTTCCTAGCATTGTAGAACGATAATGGCGCAATACATTCTGTAGATAGAATGTTGTCTATATTAAGTGAAGATGTTGCTATAAATAATTTCATTACAGTCAGTGATTAAATAATATCAATTTCTTCGTTGTTGTTGTATACAGGATTGTCCTTCTTAGGGAAGAGTGGAGACAAAGATGATGTGTATCCTAAATAAAGACGTTCACTACACCTTGTCATAGCCACATAAAGTGCTGCACGCTTATCAGTATTTTTCTCACATCCAAGGATAAAGACATCCTTGAATTGGAGTCCTTTTGCACACCACCAAGTCATAATTTTGGGGTTAGAGGAATGGAAATCCAAGTCCATTTCAGTATCTTGATTGGCATTATACTTGAATTCGCACGTGATGCCTTTTCTCATCAGATAATCCTTGACATACTCTACAGACCATTCGCCCTTGTCATCCGTATTGAATGGCAATAGGATTCCGACATTCGTTAAGGATCTGTTTTTTATGATGTCCGCGATTTTATCCAGTTGTCCATCATAACTATTTGCAGAGATAAGGTTGGGTTTCTCACCTTGACGCTTACACTTGAGAACCAAGTCCTCTACATTTCCTACCTTCTCGGCAAGAGCTGCGACTTCTTGAGTCAGTCTGTAGTTGAAATATAGAGGATCGGGAGCAATGCCCATATCCGAAGCCGTGCGTTCAATAGTTTGGGTTTGCCCTCTATCGCCAAAGCCCATAATAGATTGAGCAGTATCGTCAAAGAACAAGCAATACTCCCCATACTGTTTCATTTCATTAATTTCTTCCCTTGTAAAATCCTGGCATTCATCAACTATGAGGTATTTTACTCTTCTTTGATTATGACGCCATTGATGGTAATGATATACATTTCTAAGTCCCAGCTTTTTCAAACCATCCTCAAAATACTTTCTCAAAGACTTGGTATATACGATAATTGTGTAACTTTCACCGAGAGCTGCAATTTGTTTAGCCTTATGAAGGGCAATAAGCGATTTGCCGCTTCCTGCACTGCCGGAGACAACCATAGACTTGTTATTCTTTCTGTCTATCAGCTGCCTCTGGAAATCATCTAGACTTGAATAGTCAATGAAGAATTCAGAATCGAAGTCTGCCATAATTTTTTAATTTATTTGATAGTACATGAGTTATATTCGGTTTCCCCATTGGATGACACAACGACATTCTCGGCAAACGGTTTCTTCCCAATTATCCGGTAGATAATTTTGCTTATATCGTTGTTCTTTGCAGAATGAGTTACTCTTATCTCCTTCTTGAAAAAGCATCCGTTTATACATTTGGACTCTTTGTCCTTGCATGCAGTCGGGTATATTGTTGCGAAATCATCGTTTTCAGCTACGAATTCATTCAATTCTGCATTAAGCATGTACGGAATGAATTTTTCCGTTGCCGGACTTTTTATGGTTACATCTTCTATCAGCATAATGCCTTTGTCTGTTAATTTAGAAGACAGCATGCTTGCCGTTTGTTTGTAGGCCTTATTTTCAATGCACTTTTTTGCTAGCATCTCGCAGATTGCCTTGCATGATAGAATCAAATCATATTTGTCTGATAAAACATCTGATACGAGATTTAAATCGTTCTCGCTTTCAATGAAGACTGGGCCTATTCGGTAATCAATCTTGAGTCTGCTGTGTTTCTTAAACTCAGCCATAATCTTCTCAAAGAACCTTAAGGCCATTTGGTTCCCGTCTATTGCTAACAGTTTGACGGATTCTAATGATGATTCGTACTTCTCGAGAAAAGATAGAAGTCCAAAGAGATCGCCACCAGTGCCACATCCTAAATCAAGGATACTGACAGAAGTCCGTTCCCCGACTAAAGAAAGATAATTGCTGTTTTGGCTGAATTCTTCAAAGATTGATTTTACTTCGACAAAACTTCTCGGGAAGTATGTGCCGAGGTATACTTTGATCTCGCCTGTGTTCAAATTCAGATTGTACTCAAACCTGGAATGGTTGGGAGAGTATTTCGCACCAAGGTCAAAAAACAAATATCTGTCCAACCAATTGGGAAGATCTACATCTGCAAGTGTGCCATCAGAAGGAATGCTGGCGGATTCTTCTATGTCGGGATTATCGTCAAGTGTTCCCTCTTCTGTTTGAGATACAATACGTTCTCCAGTCTGCCAGTACAAAATATCATCCGACATCCTTGCCATGTCTTTTTGCAAGAACCTGTACAGACGTTTTTCTTGGTCAGGTGCAATCCGTCCTTTTAAGAGCACGACAAACTCATGATCTATGTGCTTCATAAAGGAAGGATACGCTCTCCCAAAATCAATTGGAGTAAGGGCAAAAACCTCTATGTCGTTCACCCCCAAAACAGCATTGATAATTTGATGTGCATACTCCTTCAAGGGAATCAAATCTGCACTTGAGTGTAACGCATTTACCTTATTTACCTCATCCGCTACACTTTGACTCTCTATTTCTTTTGAATTTATGACATCTTCGGTTTGTGGCAATTCGGACAAGCTTTCTTCTTGGTGCAATGTATCAGGTACTTCGCTGAACGCATCTTTAGATAGCTTTTGGGCATCTTTTTTTATGCCCTCAAAGATCTCTTTCTTGTTCTCCTTGGGTGCCTGTGATTCATAAGTAGCATTGCTGAATTCCGTCAGGTAGAAGGGATTTAGGTTGAGAGTTTCCGCAAGATTAACGATTCCGAGTGGATCAAAGTCGGTATGAGGACAAGTGATGTCATCCAACTTTTCAATGAAATGTTCGTTATCAGTAATGTGAAGCCAAGACTTGTTGGTGACACTTAAATTATTCTCCAACTCTATGGGTTGATGAAAGATAATAAGGTGTGGCACATCCTTGATTTGATTCTTTTCAACGCCTAAGACTTTAAGCTCTTTCTTTACCGTAGAATGATTTATCCTAGCTTGTTGAAGGACAGTCTTTCTCGAACCTCCCTTAATAATTTTACCATTGCATGTCCATTGTCCATTTTCATTGGCAATAACATTACCTCCATAATTTTTGAATTCTATAGAAATAATAGCGTCCTTCTTTATAAAGAGGGCATCTAACTCACATCCAATATTGTAGTTGCCCGCGAGCACACAGAATTCATTCGAATCCTCATAGTGAGCTTTGAGTTGCTCACAGAGAAACCGAAACTGCTCACGTTCTGCTGTTGTGTCAAAGTTTCCGACTCTGAATGCTAAAAGTCCTCCCATTGCAAAAAAACAATACTATTTATGCAAACTAAACTGTCTTTATTTCTGTGCTGACTTTTTCGGTGAAGAATTGTCATTTTTCGGCTATAAAGGTACATAAAATATTGCAAACGCTTACATATATGGATATGAATCTGCAATAAATATATTTACTATCAATCAACTATCTTCGTTTAATCGAAGTATGCTTCTTTGCTACGTTATCATTCCACGGCAAATCCGAAGAGGAGCCTCCGCCGCCTGTACCAACATGAGTCTGTGCCAGACCACCAGCAGCAAGGATGAATGCAGCCCCCAGCAGCTCTGCCTGTTTCCCGCTTACCTGTTCCTGCGGCTCGAAAATGGCATTGACAAACTCTTCGTCCGTAATCTGGCCGTTGAAATGTTTTTGGGCCACATCATAGTCTATCTGGAACTTGGTGTCTTCATAGAGTTCCTCACCGACCCGTGTCCAGATATGGAGCGACGGATTCCGGTAGTTGGGCACGTTGATGCGGACAAGTTCGGCACCGGATGACAGATGGTATCGTTGCGGATTGGCCATCCGGTCAAGCCGGTCTATCTGTTTCCGCTGCCTGTCTATGACGGCATCCTTCTCCTTGGACTGCCGCTCGGCGGCTTCCGCCCTGCGGATGGCCTTGTCTATTTCCTTTTGATAACCGTTTCGCAATTTCCCGATTTCCGACTTGTGCCGTTCCTGCAACCGAGCCTTTTCTGCCTGAAGTTCTTTAATCTGTTTGTTGAGTCCGGCAATCAGCCTGTCCTTGTCAGCCAGTTCCTTCTTTGCCTTGGAAAGGTCTCCCTTGCCGAACCATGCGAGGATGGTGTTCCTGCCTTCCTGCGCCTTCTCCACATCGCCCTGCAACCTGGCTATGTCCTCCTCGTACTGGATTACCTGCTGCCTGTAATAATCCGTGTTGGCCTGGTGCTTTGCCGTGGAGCCGACAATGCCCCGTTGCAACCCGAACGGTTTCATGGCTGCGGCATAGCTGTTCTGGTATTCGTGCAGTTTGGTACGCCGCATCACATCGTCCGCCGACAGACGTGGACCGGACTTCGTTTCATATTTCTTTTCGCCCTCCCGCTTCCTGCGGATACGCTCACCGGTTACAATGGGCACGACTGTGGCGTGCAGGTGCGGGGTCTTCTCGTCCATGTGCAGCACACAGGACACAAGGTTGTCGCCTCCGAAGGTCTCCTTTAGCCATTTGAGATTGGCATCGATCCAACTGTCCAGTTTGCCGCCTTCGGCAATCTTCATCATCTGCTCATGTGTTCCGGTCAGCATTACTCGTATTGCCTTTGTCTGGTTCTTGCTGACTTTGCGGCGCAGCCCGGCGGTCTCGATACGGTGCTGTATCGCCTCAGTACGATTGGACACGCCATCGGGAAACCTGACCAGCTCACGGTTGAGATGTGTCCGGTCCGCATCGGCATTGGCCGGTACATAAACCTTTCCCTTGGCATCCTTTCTTTCTATATGGCATGACATTCCACTGTCATTACCGCTGCCACGCTGCAGGTGGCAGACCGCGTATTGTGTATTATTCATTTCTGTTCGTTGTTTTATTGTTATTCCTGTTGTAAAATCCCGTCCTGACAGCCGGAGCATATACGGGAGCCGGAGGGGTGTCCCTCGGCTTATGGGCTTTTTGACTGCCGGACGCGGAGCGGAGAAGGTGAAAATGCCCTAATAAGCTACGGGATTTTACAACCCCATTTTCATAGGACAG
>CAZOKT010000157.1:0-5698 GCA_964580505.1 uncultured Parabacteroides sp.
TAAGTTATATCTCTTCTGTGGAAATCTTATTTTTACATTCCTTGGCTACTCCGATTGACAAGTAAAACGCTCAATAGGATAAGGATTAATCCGGTTATTTGGATGAGCGTTACGTGCTCCTCTCCAATTCCCGCTCCTATTATAACGGCTACAACCGGGTTTACATAAGCGTGGGTGGCAACTTCGGTTGCGGGACGAACTTTCAAAAGCCAAACATAGGCAGAATAGGCCAATATGGAGCCGAAAGTGATAAGATAGACTAATGTATACCAAGCTTTGGCAGGCACTTCACTCCAATTGATTGCTTGCACTTCTCCGGTCAGTAATGCACAAACCCAGAACATCAAACTGGCCACAAACATCTGCCAAGCCGAGCCTGAAAAATTGTTGATGTTCTCAATCTCGCAAGAGCGATATTTTGTATAAAGTGTACCCAATGCCCACGAGATACAGCCACCTATCAATAATAGGATTCCATATTCATGATGCTGTATGTTTGATTCCATATTTATCTGTTCGATATAGAGCACACCGACACCGATAAAGCCCAACAGAATTCCTCCAACGATCTTCAAGTTTTGGAAGTTCTTCCGCCACATCGGCACATCGAGCAACATAATCCATATAGCGGTAGAAGAAGCTACTATCGCTACTAAACTACTACTTACATATTGTTGGGCTAACATGATGACTGCCATATCGATAAAAAGCAGCACAATGCCACTTATTGCCGAACGACACATCAGCTCTTTTCGAAAGAGCTGTTCTTTATGGAAAGCGCACCAAAGAAGAAGTAACAAACCTGCCGAAGTAAAGCGTAACGCTCCAAGCAGAAATGGAGTAAGTCCTTGCAAAGCGACTCCGATGAAATAGTAGGTTGAACCCCATACTACATAAATCAGAAAATAAGCGACAAGGACGGTGATTCCTCTTTTTGCGGTTTCCATAGAATTCATCTAAAGCTGTTGTATGAAATTGCGGAACCGTTCCAAACCTTCTGTGAGTTGCGCACGTGGACAAGCTATATTCCAACGCATGAAACCTTCGCCTTCCGCACCATACATTGTTCCAGCATTTAACCAGAGCTGGGCTTTATTGAGCAATTGCTGTTCCAATTTTTCAGAAGTAAAAGGAATAGCGTGGCAATCCATCCAAACCAAATAGGTCCCCTCTAATTCTGTTATCGGAAATGCCGACAGATACGTCCGACAATAACTTTTCATATAATCATAGTTGCCTTTCAGGTAATCTAACAATTCCAGTAGCCAAGCTTCGCCTTTGTTATAGGCGGCGATAGTTGCTTCGATACCGAATGGATTTACATCACAAACTTCGTTGATATTGATAGCCTTGTCTATCTTCTTGCGGACTCCTTCATTCACCGAGACGATATTGGCTATTTGCAATCCGGCCATATTGAATGCCTTGCTTGGTGAAAGACAAGTAACGGAGTGATGCAGGAATTTGTCGGAAATAGAAGCAAAAGGAGTGTAAGTATGTCCGCTATAAACCAATTCGCAATGAATTTCGTCCGAGATAATTATTACGTTATTCCGGATACATATTTCTCCGATGCGTTGCAGTTCATCGCGTGTCCAAACGCGGCCGGCAGGATTATGCGGATTACATAAGAGGAGCAGCTTCGCTTTCGGGTCTGCAGTTTTTCGCTCTAAATCAGTATAATCCACACGATAAGTGTTATCTGCATAGATAAGTGGATTACTTACAATCTCGCAATTGTTATTCCGAATAGAAGAGAAAAAACAGTTATATACCGGCGTTTGTACGATAACTTTATCTCCTGGAACGGTTAAAGCCTTAATTACAACCGAAATAGCGGGAACGACACCGGAAGTATATAGTATCCATTCTTTCTCCATCGTCCAGTGATGACGTCGGTGAAACCAGTCAATTACTGCTTCATAGTAGCTATCAGGCACCCGTGTATAACCGAAAATGCCATGTGCCACGCGTTGTTGCAGCGCTTGGATGATGGCGGGTGCCGTACGGAAATCCATATCCGCGACCCACATCGGCAGAACATCTGCGTTTGGCACGCTGTCCCATTTATAGGAATTAGTCGAGCGACGTGGAATGATTTCATCGAAGTTATACATACTTCTTTCCTCCTCTTTCTTCAATAAAACAGTTAGCAGGTGTGGCAATGAACTCGTCGAGTGTTACTGAGCCGATGGCATCTGCCACGATACGTCCGGAAGTCGGATTTTTGATATTTGTAATCGCACCACGAATATCGGCATTTAATGTGGAATATTCGAACGCGCGGTCGCATGCTGGGTCGAAAGTACAGTTTTCTAAGATCAGATCCTGTGCATAGCAAAGTGGCTGTTCACCGGAGATGTGGCAATTTACGAGCCTCAGGTTCTTCGAGTGCCAGCCCAGATACTCGCCATGAAGCTCCGAGTCGTAAATCGTAACATTCTCGACCTCCCAAAACGCATCTTTTGTCGTAATCTTCGCGTTGTGAATTTCGACGTTCTTCACGTATTGAAAAACATATTTGCTATCGCTTTCTAAGTCTTCTACATATATATCATTGCTAAACATAAAGGGATAGGTGCCGTCATGCAGCTTCAGATTTTTTACCCGAATCCGGTTGCAACGCCAGAATACTTCGTCGGCATCGTTTATTACCACGTTCTCGATTTCGATGTCATTCATCTCTCGGAACATCTTCGGCGCGTCGATTACTGTGTCCGTCATTTTCAGATGGTCAGAATACCACAGTGCCGAGCGCCCACCCACGTCGAAGTAGCAATCCTTTATGGTAAAGCCATGCACGTGCCAGAACGGATAGTTTCCCTCGAAGCGGCAATTCGTCGCTACTATATTCCGGCACTCTTTGATGGCTGACTCGCCGGCACGGATGATAACGTTATCCAAGTGCAAATCGTGTGATCCGAACAGCGGACGTTCGCCGCCAAATTCTTTGTTTTCTATTTTCTGCATCATTTCTATTTTATTATTGTTCTTCATCTTTTTGTAAAAATAATCTTGAAAGAATTTATTGATTGTTGATAAGAGCAAAGATATATAAGATTCTTCATTCTATATGTAAACAATTTACGGATTCTATGACCACGATCACGGGAATCATTTCAGCAAACGGAATCGTTTTCCATACGTCAGCATACGCCAGAGCCATTCTAACAAACCGAATTGGAAATAACGAAACCAATAGATGCAGAAGAGTGATTCGATCATATAAACACATATGGCTATCAGAAGGACGTAACTCAATCCGATTTGTGCGCCAAAACCTAATCCTATTCCATAGAAGAAAAACATGCCCCAAAGCGATTGGCCTATATAATTGCTCAGTGCCATACGTCCTGAAGCAGCAAAGAGCCGGAAAGGACTCCATTTCGGAATCCGAAGAAAAAGCAGACTAATCCCTGCCATATAAGCAAATCCAAGCGGAAATACACTTACAAAGTAGAGAGCAGAATGCACAGCCAGTCCTAACGGATGTTGATTCATTGCACTCCATGCATAAAACGACGAAAAGGGCAAACCTATCAACAAACCCTTTCTAAATATGTGCTTCAAGAAATCCTTGCGATTTGCCAAATCAGCATACATACGTTGCCGGCCGATATAGAGACCGAGTAAGAATAATCCCAACACCTTGAAATAACGATTCCCATCGATAAATTCTTGTGCACGCACCAATGCTCCTTGTATTAGAAACTGAAATACTTCATGATAACTCTCTGCGTCGCGTAACCAATAGGCAAAATTGGCATCCGTTATACCGTATTTGCTGCAATAATATTGCTGCAAGTGTACAACTGGAGCCGCGGGGTAAATCCGAAAGATTTCCGTGGTGCAATCAATCACGACTGGTAAGAAGAGCAAAGTGAAAGCCCATATCAGCAAAGATTTGTCGGAAACATTCCGAAACATAGGCAACAACATCCCCATCAGCGCGTAGAGCATCAGAATATCTCCGCTCCAAATAAACATCAGATGCAGGAAACCAATCAATACCAGAATGAGCATGCGCCGATAAAAGATACGGAATCCATTCGCTCCTTTCCGCATCGCATTCGAGATGATAATTGAGAAGCCAATGCCGAAAAGCAACGAGAAAAGCGTATAGAACTTTCCATCGATAAAGACATATTGTAAGAATCTGACCACTGTATCTATCTCGGATGTAGGAAAGGTTTGGGTAGCTTCAGCAGGCAAAAAGGAATAAAGGGAAAACTCTGGAAAATTCGCCAATGCAATACCCAGCAAAGCAATACCACGCAAGATATCCAAAATGACAAATCGTTCGCTTGTCCGTACCGGAGCTGCATTTTTCAAAGAAAAGCTATTTGTAGTATTATTCATTTTTGTAAGGGTTGAATTGTATGTTTAACGATGCAAATTTCGAAAATAAATCTATATCTCCTATAAACCATATCACCAATATTTATACCGATATTACTGGATTTAGAAGAACTGCCCAAAGCATCTGTAAAACGTGTACGCAATTCTGTAATTCGGGTTATACGCTTCGGGTATTTATCGTCTACCTTTGCGACGTAACAAAAGTATGCTTAATCGGATAACACAGGATTTTTATTTCTACTGATGAAAGAAACAACCTTAGATATTAAGACGGTTTACGAATGTAATTGCTGTTTAGGAACTAAAACGCTCCATCCGCAAGCGAGTATTATCGACTTGGAGAATCCGCGACTTGAGCAAGATGCCGTGAAGTTTGAATTTTATGCGATATTGCTCATCGAGGAGTGTTCGGACGGATGTTGTTGCTGCGGAAGGAAACACTACGATTATTCCAACGCAACCATGATATTCCTTACACCCGGAGAAATATTCCGCATGAGCAAAGCCAATACTTTACCTGACAAAGGCTGGTTATTGGCTTTTCATCCCGACCTTTTGTTTCGTACGACGCTCAAGACCCATATCAGCAATTATACATTCTTCAAATACCACAAAGAGGAGGCTTTGCATCTGTCGCAACGTGAAATGGCTATAATTACATGCTGTTTGGAACATATCGAAGCGGAATTACACTATCCGATTGATAAACATACAGGTACTATCCTTTCTCGGCATATCGAATTGATGCTGGATTATTGCGCACGCTTCTATGAACGGCAATTCATTACGCGAGAAAACAAGAACAAAACCCTGCTCAAACAATTTGAGAAGATGGTAGATGATTATATAGACGAAGGTAAGCTACAGAATGCGAAGTTGCCTTCAGTGGCTTATTTTGCCGAACCACTCAATTTGTCGGTAGCCTATTTCAATGACCTTTTGTATTTTGAATCTGGCAAAACATTGGAAGAATTTATTCGTCTCAAGCAATTGGATGCAGCCAAACGTATGCTGATGAATCCGAACTATACCCCGGCTTATATCGCCAGGCAGTTAGGTTTCTCAAGTGTCCAGCACTTCTGTTTCCTCTTTAAAAAGCTGACCAGACTCAATCCGAACGAGTATCGCTTCGGAAAAAACTGAACTTTGTTTCTTATCATGATGAGTCATTAAATTATTTATGCCTGATAATTCCAATAAAATCAGGCATAAATAAAAACATTGTTAAGCATAAATAACGTGAGTTCGATATAAGGGAATAAATAAGGACATGAACCGGCATCGGCTTGTAGATACTACCTCCGGACTACACAGGTTCAACCTCCGAGGCACTTAGGTT
>CAZOKT010000158.1:0-5691 GCA_964580505.1 uncultured Parabacteroides sp.
TTCCTCTTCGGATGCGGTGATTGTAGTTCAAGGAGGCTTCCGTATTGTCCAAACAGCTCGGGGACAATCACTTCCAGACTAACTTTGCCTGATGCTTATAGAGCCTGTCTTCAAGCATATATTTTTCTTGTACTTTGGCGAATTCCTTGCAAAAATCATCCGCCATACAATAATACTTTTATTGCTATATCCTTATCTGTCAGAGAAATAATTGCATATTATGTCGAACTCACGTTATATTATCACCATCACATTTTTTCTACTTATTATTTCTAAAAAACATGCCAAAGGCTGCCCCTTCATAGAGACAGCCTTCTGTTATTCATAAGAATAATACTTATTACCACCCTGGATTTTGGGTCAAGTTCGGGTTTAAACTGATTTCATCCGTCGGAATAGAGAACAGATAATTCTTAGGTGAAGTGAAATTCGGCACAGGGTTTGTCATGTGATTCGTATAAACATCCAATGCCCCATCAACAAAACCGACCTGTTCAGCTAATATATCGTACTCTTCTTGCGTGTATGCAGTCTCATCATCTTCACTTGTAGCGACATCAGGAATAATACCCAACTTCGGAGCATTCAATCGTTCGCCACAAGCCCAACGCATCAAGTCATAATAACGCTGTCCTTCAGCTATTAATTCAATACGGCGTTCACGACGGATTTCACGAATCAAGTCTGCATTCGAACCTACAATAGTCGGATATTTTTCACGCAACACAGGGTCTGCCGTCGGATTAGATGTTAAATGATGCTTAAAACCGACGCGATCGCGTAAAGCATTCACTGTTTTATCCAACTCCGGATCAAGCCCTAATTCAGCACCTGCTTCTGCACGAATCAAAAGGATTTCAGCATATCGGAATATAGGCGCATCTTGCGTACCCTGATTATGGGAAGAAGAAAAGTTATCTGCATCATAAAACTTAGCTACTGCATAACCTGTAGAAGATTGATAAAGACCAGATAGAAGGTTACTAATGCCAGGGCGTTGTCCGTTCAATTGGTAAGTATGTTCACCAGCTTCTGGAGAAGCTACAGTTTGTAATAAGCGTGGATCACGATTATTCAGTTCAGCAACCAATGTAGTATGTGTAGTATGTCCTTCACAACCACACAAAGAAATAGGCAACCCTGTCGTAGCGCACAAATAATCTTCCACCGCATCCCGACTGAACCCTATCGGACTTTCCCCTACACCAATCATACGAGTTACGTTATTTGCACCACCTAAATCGGGATCATACTCTCTGGATAGGATAATTTCCGAATTTCCATCATAACTGGCTTGGATAAATAGTTCATGGTAAGCCTGATCAGGGCTTGAACCCTCAAACAAAGAATAACCGTATTCCGATTGCATCAATTCACCCGCAGCATCATAAGCGGCTTGCAAAAATTCCGTATCACCTTCAATATCATGATAACGACGATAAGTGCCTTCAAACAAACACATACGAGCTTTCAATGCTAATGCAGCATCTTTACTAACGCGACTTACGCCTGTTGTAGATTTCGTAGGTAACCACTCGATAGCTTGGTTAATGTCATCCAGTACATTTGCCATAACAACCGTACGTGAATCACGCGCTTTATACAAATCGTCATCACCCGGATTCAAGGTATGGTCATACCAAGGAACATCTCCAAAACGACGTACTTTATTAAAATAATCCATTGCGCGGAAAAAGAGAATTTCCCCGGCGTAACGCTGTCTAACTGATTCTGACACCTGAGTAGCTAATTCATAATTCTCTAAAAACGCATTGCAATCACGCAAATTGCTCCAACTCCATTCATCGTCCGTAGTGGAAATCGTATGCTGACTGAAAGCAACCGAATTGGCTGACCACGGCAAAATATCATCCGATTGAAAATCAGTTTCCATCATACCGAAACTATACCCATTGAATGCTCCATGCCCTGTAAGTAAATTGGGGTATAATTCATTGCAATAAGACTGTAAGGTCTCTTCTGTAGCACTGGCAAACGTTTCTTCCGTACTGACAAATTCAATCGGATCTTTATCCAATACATTACATCCTTGTACGGCGAGGAAAAGTAAACCGCTTACTGCTATAATATACTTTTTCATATTTATTTTTCTCCTTATTAGAATGTTACATTAATACCAAATGAATAAGAACGAGTAAACGGATATACACGTCCACCACTATCTGTAGCCAATGAACCAAGAGTTACCGTATTACCGCTACTATCTGTCGTAGACGAATTGCGTAAGCCTACTACATCCGGATCCAGATACTTATATAATCCTGTAGCTTCCCACAAGTTTTGTCCACTAACGTAAACTTTCAATTGTTGAACGCCAAATTTCGTGGTCAATGATTTTGGGATTGTATAGCTAATCGTAACATTTTTCAAACGAATATAAGCGCCATTCTGTAGATACTTAGTTTGTGTCTGCTTACTACGGCTACTAAACAATGGTACCGGATAGTAAGCATCCGTATTGGTTTCCGACCAAGCGTTATCTATATGATAGTCTGTCAAGCAGGAAGACCACAATCCATCATATCCCCAAAATATCGGGCTATCTAACCATATATCACGTTTCATCGTTCCTTGGAAAAATACACTCAGGTCAAAACCTTTCCATGAACCACCCAAATTGATATTGAAGTTATAACGCGGAGTATTGTTACCAATGACTTTAAGGTCACCGGAATCCCCTACACGATAATTACCTCTGTCTATCTTTCCGTCTCCATTCAAATCGGCATATTTGATATCTCCCGGAATCCATGTTGTACTAATGAAAGACTGACGCTCTGCCATTTCTGCGGCTTCTTCCTCCGTCTGGATAAAACCTTCTGTTACATACCCCCAGATTTCACCTATCTCCATACCTTCATAATAGGTTTCACTCAAACTATATGTTGGATTGTCATAACGTGTAATTTTAGACTTGGCATCCGAAATACCTATACCTATCGAGTATTTCAACGGGTCTCCAGCCACATCCCTTATTTGGTCGCTCCAATTAATAGACACCTCAAATCCTTTTGTACGCATATCTGCCAAGTTTTCTTTACCGCCCGACGCTCCTAATACGGCCGGATAAGTACGACTTACCACCATATCTTTCGTATCACGGATATAATAATCGAACGAACCCGACAATCTGCCGTTTAGCATATTCCAATCCAAGCCTACGTTCGTCGTATATACTTTCTCCCAAGTAATATTTGAGCTTGCTAAAGTAGGAGCCGTCAAACTACTGATGATTTGTCCATTAATCAAATAACTTAACGTGTGACTGCTTACATAACTTAAATATTGGAAATTACCATCTGTTACCTGATTACCCAGCACGCCATAAGAAGCTCTTACTTTCAAGTTATCAAAGGCATTCTTCGCTGGTTCAAAGAAAGGTTCTTCCGAAATACGCCAACCAGCAGATACAGAAGGGAAGAAGCCCCAACGGTCTCCACTTGCATATTTGGAGGAACCGTCAGCACGTCCATTAACCTCTATCAAATAACGCTGCAAATAATCGTAGTTCACACGGAAGAAAGCACCTTGTACCGTCCATACAGTACCCGAGAAAGAAGGGAGAAGAGTAGTACCGGCCAAGTCAATAATGGGATTCTCATTATTATACATATTCTGCGTCTGTACAGACAGGTTATTTGTCTCTTGTTGTTCTTGGTTATAACCTATCATTACGCCCAAATTATGCGTATCATTAAATGATTTCTTATAATCGGCATAAATATTCAGTGCTTGGTATGTTGTCTGATAACGAGCTTCTGTCAAAGAGGTTACTTGTCCGATTGAAACCTGTTCTCCTTCAGGATTAATCTGATAAATATCCTTTATATGATTCGTTTGCTTTTCATAATATTTATTCCCGGTATAATCACCTTTAATAGATAATCCCGCAATGGGTGTCAAATTAAATCCCACCGTGTACCAGAAGTCATCAGACTTAGTCTTATCTCGTCCGGCAAGAGCCATACGCGCTGGCATATTGTAATTAAAATTCGAACCGCCCACACCGGCATAATCTCCATTTGCCGTGTACATCGGAACCCACGGGAATGAACGATAAATCTCATAATGCGGAGAAGAACCCATATAAGAATACGTATCCGGCACATTAGAGGTATTCCGGTTATACTTAGTACGGAATGTCAGTTCAAACCATTTAGTCAATTGGGTAGTGAAATTAAAGGTCATGTTGATGCGACTATAATCATCCGTTCCATATCGGAAAAGACCGTCTTGCCCTTTATAACCGATAGAACCATAATAGGTACTACTTTCCGTACCTCCCGAAATACTGGCATTATGCTGTTGCATAAAAGAAGTCTGATACATTTCATCGAACCAGTCCGTATTGCCGGCATAAGCCCATTCGCCTGCTGCGGTTATCGAGTTATCTGTAGCCGGGAAAGAAGAGGGTCCCGTACCTGCAATATAAGCATCTACCGCATCTATCAATTCTTGCGAGAAGTAATTGCCATTTCCTGAATTAGAACTTGCCAAATTCATTGCACGAAGCCACTTGTCTGAAGAAACTCCGTCCGGCAGACGAGACGCATTAGACCAAGAGAAGTTGTTGTTGTAATTAATAGTCAACTTCTGCCCTTTCTTACCCTTCTTCGTTGTAATCAACACAACTCCAAAGGCAGCACGTGCTCCATAAATAGAAGCCGAAGCCGCATCCTTCAAAACAGATACGCTTTCAATGTCCTGCGGATTCAATAGCGAAAGGTCTTCTTGCTCCACACCATCCACCAGTAATAATGCAGAACCGCCGTTCAAAGATGTATTACCACGAATGTTAAACGAGGTAGTAGCCGTAGGGTCACCACTGGAAAAGTCAATATTCAAGTTCGGAACAACACCTTGTAAACCTTGCGCAATGTTTCCAATCGGACGATTCTCCAATACTTCACCATCCGCAATTCCCACTGCACCGGTCAAATTCACTTTCTTCTGCGTACCGTACCCTACTATGACAACTTCTTCCAGTCTTTTGGAATCTTCAGCCATTGAAACAGAAAGCGTCGTTTGTCCCGTATAGGAAATCTCCTGTGTAATGTAACCGATATAGGAAATTTGAATAATATCTCCTTTTTTCAGACCCTCCAATGTAAAATGACCATCAAAGTCGGTAATAGTTCCATTTGTTGTTTCTTTCACAACAATCGATGCTCCAACAACAGGTCCCATTTCATCTGTTACGGTTCCTGTTAGTTTTCCTTCCTGTTGGGACACTCCTGTGATAGACTTGGGAGGAGCTATTTCCGCCCACGACAATATGGGCAAGCAAGTTGCTCCTGCAAGAATTAGACTGATAGGTTTAAAATGTTTCACCATAATAATGTGTGTTTAATGGTTATTAAAAAGATTCTTTTACTCCATTATTTTTATAAAAACAAATTTAGGTCTCAAAGCTATAGATAATATTTTGCAAAAACAAGACATTATACTTACTTTTTTAATAAATTTTCTACAATAGATTTTCTACTTCAAGTTCATTCACTATGTTATTCCCTCCTAATTTACTGTTTCTCAGCGTTGTGATAAAAACAATCATGTCTTTTATGGAGAGATTGACAATATTCGGAAAAATTAATCATACAAAATTACTAATTGACATAAGTTCGATAGAACGATTATTCAAGAAATATTTTATAGAGATAAATTCCGTTT
>CAZOKT010000159.1:0-5576 GCA_964580505.1 uncultured Parabacteroides sp.
AGAATCTTTTGAAAATCTTGGACGATTTGCGTGCCCAGATTGATTCGTGTACTATCTATTTTTCTGATTTCCACAGGTGTAACGGCATCTTTGTACTTTGCTTTGCCAAGCCGGAACTTTATATAGTCCAAGTTTCCGGTAATATTAAGCCCAAGTTTGAAGGGTACGGGAGATTTGAGAATGGTTATGTGATACTGGAAGTTCATGTCTAAGTCTTGTGTGCCCCCAACGGCAGCGCGATAACGGTCAATTTCGAGCAAAAAGGGATAGATCGTAACATTTCCATCATTTACCGTGATATTCACGGTGATATGGTCGAACATATTTTTCTCTTTATTTTTAAATAGCAGCATTTTGGATATTTCGGCAAAAGTCTCACCGTCCATCAATACAAGGCTATCCCCTTCGAGGTGAATCGCTGAGCGTAAGGTTGGAATTTGCAGATTCAAAGCTGAGTCCAGAACAGATTCGGCGGCGATTTCACAGTTGACGTATCCTTTAAAAGAACGCAACATAGGCACCATTGAGTCTAAAGAAGGTATAAACTCGACCAGTTTGCTTATGTTGATGTCGTCCAGATGTAAGTCAAATCCGGCATAACCCATTTTATTTTCTGCGGCATGATATACCAAAGTGGACTGCATTTTCGCATCTAATCCACTCATGCTTAGATTTTTTAGATGTATAGCCTGGTCTCGTACATTAACCGCTCCATGTACGTCTTCAAATAGCATTTTCCCATATTTAACTCGTTTCAATTTGGTTTGCAGTTCGAAATCCCATGTTTTAGGGATTACAAACAAGCTCAGTTCCGTGCTCGTCGTATCCGTTGTTTCAATCGTAGTTGTGTCGGTCGGCGAAGAAAAAGCATGAATTAATTGGTTGCAATCTAAATTATTGGAGGATATCGAGAGATTTGCTTTCAACCGTGTGTGATGTTTCGTCGCAGCGTAAAGATTGTGCACAGCACCGCTGGCAGTAAGGTCTGAACGCCCGATACGGAACGTTGCATTCTTCAGTTCTATCTTTCTGTCTCCAACGGTAACTGCCGTTTTTTCCATGATGATAGGCAAAGCCAAGTCGGGACTTTTTAGCCGCAATCGATTAAATCCGATAATTCCTTTGGGCATCCATATCGAGTCACGTATTTGTTCCCCTTTCACGGCAAATCCTGCACGATTCATGCCAGCGGTCAAATTACCCATTCGTCCAAAAAGCGTATCGGCTTCCAAAGACAAATTAATGGAGGGTCGCATCGGATTCCGATCAGACGGTTGCAAGTGAATGGTTGTCGATGCTTTCTTGCAAAAGATATTCAGCGTATCGGTCATTGATGCTTTTAGCTTATCAATGTTCATCGTGCATTCCAGATCGACGATATGTGTCGTATCTTGCGGATTCGTACTCTTTGCTGTAACTGAGAATTTATCTAATTCCGCATCAATATCGCCATAATGTAAATTTATTTGCCGGATTTCCCCTTTTGCACCGAAAGTTTCATTACCAAAGAAACCCAGAGAAGCATCGCCGGTGAATTGGAAATCATGTATGGAATCGCGTAACGACAATCCTTCTATATTCAGTTTTCCGGCTAATTTGATTCGCCCGATATCCCGATTCTTGATAGACGAGAGCTGGCATTTCAGTCGTAAATCAGCGTCCAGTTTTCCTTCAATATGGACACCTTCTTGTAAAGGAAAAGTCTGAGCTAATGTTGTAACGTCGATAGTAGATTGCGTATTCAGCGTGATGTGCGGGTCTCCTAACAAATCATCAATTTTTGCATCTGCCAAAATATCTGTATGTGCACCTTGAAAATGGAATATCTTCAGTTCGGCAAAAGAAGGTTGCTTACGCATCAAATCAAGCTCTCCATAGAAATCTGCCGTGAAATTATCAATGCCATAAGGCATACGTTCGTATTTTGCAGAAGCTTCGTTGATTTGTACTTTTAGAATCGCTTTTGGCATAAGTTCTTTTCCATACAATCCATTAATCGTACCATTCAGGATTACTTCTCCTTTTGCGGAAACCTTTTCTTTCTTTAAAATAGATTCCGGAATCATATGGAGAACAGTTTCGAGCGAAGGTGTATGTAGGTTGTAAGCGAGATTTACATCTAAAGCATGCATGATTGTATCTCGTTGTAAAGTTCCATTTACATCCAAGTCTATGCCGTTCACGTTGAAACGGGTTTCTTTTAAAGTCAATTTATGTTCGCGCCGATTCAGTCCTAATTTTGTATTTATTTTTGTTGACATTCTGTGGAGAAGAAGTTGACCTTCTTGCCAGAAGATGATATTCTTGTTGTCAAAATCTAAGGAGAGTAATAATCCTTCCTTGCGAAGGGCGGCTTTCAATAAAAGATTCGCATCTTGTAAATCCGCATAAAGCTGCGTATTCCGGTCATCAAAAGTAAGATTAGTATGACGGAATTCTACACGTCGGATATCAATACCTCCAGACAAGGAGAGCGAAGCAGACGTGGTATCTGTAGGTTGTTCTATCGAGGTTGAGTCTGCTTTCATGATATTCCAATTTGGTATCCCTTCTTGAGTGATATGTGCATAGACAGAAACACTATCCAGAAGTAAATAATTCAAGCTGATTTTCTCCTTTTCGATGTAATCCATTGGATTTACAACCAGCACACATTTCTTAAAAGAAAGTAATGAGTCTGTTTTTTGCCATAACGTATCATTAATGGCTTTCGATACCAACGTCCCTTTTTCTAATTTCAAACCGAGACGCGGAAAGGTTGAGAAAAAAGTTAGTTCGACGTTCTTTATGTCTAATTTCGCATCTAATTTTTGGTTGGCTACTTTCAATACAACCGGAGTCAGCTTCTCCGGCGTGAATACAAAATTAATTGCAATCACAATCGCCGAGAGTAATACTATAAGGAGAGAAGCGATTGTGATTAAAGTTATACAGACAGCTTTTTTCCATGCTTTATTCATAAAATATCCTCATATCCTTTGCCTTGAATGAAAGAGAGCGCAGCACCGATAGCTGTGCGGTATTCTGCAAATTCCGGAATCAAGAAGCGTTTTTGGAACATCTTCTCTAATGAAGGGAATGTCTCATTGCATTGTGGCATCTGTGTTAAGTTCCCTATTAAAACAAAATCACTAATATCTGAATTTAAAGAAGAAAGGAGAGCAGCTTGTCCTATACTTTGCAGAACCATATGGACGATACCTGCTGCAATATCTTCTTGTCGGGCATTAGCTGCCGCTTTTCCAAAGATGGAAGCCGTAGCATCAAGAGGTAGTCCTGGTAGTGGACGATTACAAATATCTTTAATCCGTAGGTCTATCATGTCTAACGAGCCTTTCATCGCCAAGCTGATAATTTGCTTGAAATCTTGCGTTTTGAGCAGCAAGCGGGAAAGCCCCAATATTGTACCTCCGCCAATACCTATACCTCCGATATGCCTTACATCTTTTCCGTTAACACGTACAAAAGACGTCCCTGTACCCATACTGACAACAATGAGTTTGTCCAAATGTGTCATATATTGTGCTCCCAGACCATTTGCCAGAAATTCGTCTACATGAGCAGTTGGCAATCCGTAGAGTGGTTGCGTAATATAAACGCTTCCCACACCCGTTAATATAATCTTTTCTACACTGGATAATGGAATGTTATTGTCATAAAGGTACTTGCCCAGTGCTCCAAATAATGATGCCACCGGATCTGTAGCTTTCACGAATGACGGATTACATATCTCGTTATTAGCGATTCCTACTACTTTGGTTGTGCTTCCGCCTACATCAATTCCTATTACAACACTCATTCCTTTTTCTGTTTTTATGGCTCAAATGTACATTCTTTATCTTAGATGACAAAATCAATATATCTTTTTTTGTGTTCTAAATATTTGATATTGTACCAAAAGAAGACTCCTTCAGACTCCCGTCGATAGAGTCCTCAAAATAGATATTTTGCTTATGAGAAACTATACAATAATTAATAAGCTCTTGCGAACAATACGCGACGTGCTGACGGCTTGCCGGTTACCATACACTTGCCCGGTGTCATATCGCCATCTAAAGGCAAACAACGGATAGTGGCTTTCGTTTCATTCTTGATTTGTTCTTCCGTTTCCGGTGTGCCGTCCCAATGTGCCATGATGAAGTATCCCTGTTCGATTTTCTCTTTGAATTCGTCGTATGTATCTACGGTTATGGTACGCTCTTCGCGATGTTTCAATGCTTTTAGGAAAATGTTTTTCTGGATTTCTTCCAAAAGTTGCTGCACATAAGTTTCAATACCGTCGCACGATACGGTCTCTTTCTCCAATGTATCGCGACGCATTACCTCGATGGTATTGTTTTCCAAGTCGCGTCCGCCCATAGCTAAACGCACAGGGATACCTTTTAATTCATAGTTTGCAAATTTCCATCCCGGTTTGTGATTATCTGCATCATCAAATTTCACCGAGATACCCAACTTCTTCAGATTTGCTACAATACCATCTACTTTTGCACGGATTTGATTCAGCTGCTCTTCACTACGATAAATTGGAATAATTACAACTTGAATTGGTGCCAAATGCGGTGGTAAGACTAAACCGTTATCATCGGAATGCGACATAATCAATGCGCCAATCAGACGTGTAGATACTCCCCATGAAGTAGCCCAAGCATAATCTATTTTACCTTCTTTATCGACGAAAGTAACATCGAACGCCTTGCCGAAGTTCTGTCCCAAGAAGTGAGATGTACCGGCTTGTAATGCCTTCCCATCTTGCATCATGGCTTCGATAGTGTAAGTGTCTAAAGCTCCGGCAAAACGCTCACTTTCCGACTTCACACCCCGAATGACCGGCATAGCCATGTAATTCTCAGCAAAGTCTGCGTAAACACCCTGCATCTTCTTTGCTTCTATTTCGGCTTCTTCGCGGGTAGCATGAGCCGTATGCCCTTCTTGCCATAAAAACTCAGCTGTACGCAAGAACAGACGGGTACGCATCTCCCAGCGCATTACATTTGCCCATTGGTTGCACAAGATAGGCAGGTCGCGATAAGACTGAATCCAATTGCGGTATGTATTCCAAATGATAGTCTCTGATGTAGGACGGATAATGAGCTCTTCTTCCAATTTAGCAGTGGGGTCAACTACAACTCCCGTGCCATCGTGATTTGTTTTTAGGCGATAATGTGTTACTACAGCACACTCTTTCGCAAATCCTTCTACATGTTCCGCCTCTCTGCTCAAAAATGATTTCGGAATCAACAAAGGAAAATAGGCATTTACATGACCGGTTTCTTTGAATTTGTCATCCAATATACGTTGCATTTTCTCCCAAATTGCATATCCGTAAGGTTTGATTACCATGCAACCACGTACGGCCGAATTTTCTGCCAAGTCTGCTTTGATAACCAAATCCTGATACCACTGCGAGTAGTTTACACTTCTCGGAGTTAGTTCTTTCAGCTCTTTTGCCATTGTTATTTATATTATTGTTATATTATATATACTTTTCCAATGTGCAAAGGTAAAGAATATCGTTTAAATAGCCAATTGAAAAGGAATAATTGGTTATTTTAACGTGAGTTCGACATAAGATG
>CAZOKT010000160.1:0-5556 GCA_964580505.1 uncultured Parabacteroides sp.
CAAATGCTACAACCAATCCTCAAAGTTTAAAAGGTGCATTTGTTCGAATGCTTACTTCTTTTTATACATAACTGTCAGATTAAGTCTTGACCAATTCATATAAATGTTTACTACCTGTATTTACCGAATCTTACTGTTATCCACTATGGTTCCTGTAACCGTTACTATAGCTTGTAAAGCCCTCTTCACCGAAGGAGATGCGGGAAACTTCGATTTTTCTGTTCCGTCTGCTCGAGCAGGTGTTCCTACAAATAAGAGCGATAGCCATACAGCTATTCCCTCTCTTAGTGTCAAATGTTTCTTTAAATCCATAAAATATTCACTCTTTGTTTGCTTTTGAATTTGTTGCAAAAGTAGAGGATATATATTGCGAATTTATGAGAATTTTAACACGAAAATATTTCACTATAAAAGAAAACACGAACGAATAGTGCGCAATAAACCACTATATTTTGCTCGTTTTACGGCTGACCCTTTGAAGAGATGACGGTAATTCTCTTCGTTCATATTACACAAGGTATCACGTTGTAGGTGGAACAAAGCAGCTGAAGGACGGAACGCTTCTTCGACAGTTGGGAGGGCAAAACGGTTCCATGGGCATACCTGTTGACAGACATCACACCCGAAAAGATAGCCTTGCATCTTCGGTAAAATTTCGACAGGGATCTCCCCACGATGTTCAATGGTAAGATAAGAAATGCAGCGATTGGCATCTAAACAGTACGCACACCGCAGCGCGCCAGTCGGGCAAGCATCAAGGCAACGACGACAACTTCCGCAGTGAGACTTCATCGGTTGATCGTACACATCTGCTTCCAGCGTCGTAATAATTTCGCCCAAAAAAAAGAAAGAACCCGCACGAGGTATAATCAGACTTGTATTCTTGCCTTGCCATCCTATTCCCGAACGCCATGCCCAATAGCGTTCGAGCAAAGGAGCTGAATCTGCAAACAGTCGTGCTACAAAACTGCCTTCGTTTTCTAGTAACAATGCCTGGATTTTCGTCCAAAGTTGCCTAAGTTTAGCTTTCATCACCGTGTGGTAATCTGTTCCGTATGCATAATAAGCAATATAAGGTTCGGTAGGGTCACGCTTCACTTCGGGGTAATAATTGAGTGCCAAAGATATAACAGTCTGTGCTCCCTCCAGTAATCCACGTGGATCTTTGCGCAGCTCGCGGTGATTTCGCATATAAGCCATGCCAGCCTCACAGCCTTGTTCCAGCCAGCTATCTAAGGCAGATGCCGCCGCATCTTCGATAGATTCTGCACGCGACATTCCGCAGGCAGCGAAACCTACCTCCCGTGCTAATCGTTTTATGTCAGTTGCACTTACCTTCATCAGATTCGAATAGAAAGGAAAACTATTGTCGGAACAGACTACCGAGACCTGTTACAACTCTTTCTTCTTCCGTATCGGGTATCCTAAAGAAACACCATTTATCGGCCGGAAGTTATAACCTTCGTTCAGAAGCCACTCGACAGCTCGTGGCATAGCCCAGCGCATATTCTGTTCAGCTTTTAACGAATCATGAAAAACAATTATAGAACCATTCCGCACATACCTTTGCACATTTTGCAAGACATCTTGCGGAGTTATGTTCGGACTGTAGTCGCGTGTTACGACGTCCCACATGACGACCTTATAGCCCAAAGTCTGGAGAGCCCAAAGTTGGAGCAGTCGTATATGTCCGTGCGGAGGTCGGAAGAGTAATCCCGGTATGAACTCGGACGCCTTGCGAACATTTGCTATATAGTTGCACGTCCTACAGCAGATACCTTGCACGTGGTTGTAGGTATGATTTCCAACGGCGTGCCCTCGAACTAATACCTGCCGGTAAACGTCTGGATGGCGCCAAACATTCTCACCTACCATAAAAAAGGTTGCTTTGACTTGGTAACGATCCAATACATCTAAGACCCAAGGAGTAACCTCAGGTATGGGACCATCATCGAATGTTAAGTACACGCATTTCTCCTGCTTGTCAGGGAATTTCCAAATAGTTCTCGGAAACAATATACGGTACAAAAGCGGGGGTTGTTCGATAAACATTTTCTCATAATTAAATGTGAGACGTTGAAAGTCCAATGAATGAACTCCCAACGTCTCACAAATTTAATTTACATCTCGCTCTTCTGTAATGAAGAAAATGCTATACGGAAGGTATCGAAGTCCTCTTGATATTTCTTTTGAAGTTCAGGGTCATGCTCTTTCAATACCCGTAGAACTTCTTGCAAGGTATAGAGATCTGTGTTCACATCACTGGCAACAGAGGCAAACTGATTCGGCTTCAATCGGAAATACCAGTTCAAATTCCGCACCATATTCTCGGCAAGCTCATCGTAGACGGCTGCACCTTTTTCCTTTTCTCCTAAAAGATAGTAAACTTCACCTACAGAGAGAGCGCTGTAATCCAATGGTACGTTCTCTGGCGGCAATACTTCCATGCATTTGTTCAAAAGCTTCAATGCTTTATCATTCTTTCCTTCATGATAAAGTGCGACAGCTAGCTTACCGAACAACACATATCTATAACTTTTGCACATCCGCATCACGTTTTCATCTAAATAAATGCCCGGTGTGTTTACGCCTCCCCACTTAAATTTATTCATGATGTTGTCGTACATCTTTTCGGTATTCACACTCTTAATTGTACCTTGTACCTTTGCAGGAACAATTTGATAAGTCATACCGGTTTGCTGGAAATAAGGGTCAAGCTTTACATATTGATCTGAGCTGACCGTTACGGCATAATAAATAGGACGTTTCCATTTATTCTCTTGAAGCATATTCAAGATGATAAGCTCCTGTTTACCCAAAGCATCCTTACCTTTCAGGTCAATCGTCATCTCCTTCTGGACAGAAGGAATGTCGATATGGTCAAGAATTCCGCTATTTGCCACTTCTGCTGAGTCAACCTTATAGACCAAAGTCTGAGAAGGTATGTAGTCTATGTTCTGATTGTATCCTGGGATTTTCTTGTACTTCGGGTCATTACTCCGAACAAACTCTAAAGCTGTGCTAAGGTTAATTGGACTTTCTGTCATGGAAAATACATACGCAAAGTCACGTGTTCCTTGTACATAATCTGAATGATCCCACGAGATAGGCAACGGCTCCGATTCGTAAGCCTGCTTCTTCATCTGGTCGATATACCAATCGGTTTGCAAGTAACTGGTATTACAAACGCGCACGTCTGTCCGGATACCCTCTACCTCTTGTGCATACCATAGTGGGAATGTATCGTTATCACCATTGGTAAAAATAACCGCATTTGGTTCGCAAGAATTCAGGTAATTGGAACCGAAGTCTCTTGCTACATATCTGGCTGAACGATCGTGGTCGTCCCAGTTCTGACTTGCCATTTGTACTGGCACAAACAATGCTACGACAGACGCAATAACTGCAGCAAGTACAGAAGGAACCTTGCCATATTTTTCCAATAACTTGACTAACGCTACCACTCCGAATCCTATCCAAATGCAGAATGCATAGAACGAGCCTGCATAAGCATAATCTCGTTCGCGAGGTTGAAGAGGAGTCTGATTCAAATATAGCACAATAGCTATACCCGTCATAAAGAATAAGAAAAAGGTTATCCAGAAACCTTGTATACCTTTCTTTCCAGCAAATACCTGATATACTAGTCCCATAATACCCAAAATAAGCGGCAACATATAGTACACATTATGCCCCTTATTATTGGCAATATCGTTTGGCATATCTTTTTGAGGACCGACCAGCATCTCGTCAATAGCCTTGAAGCCTGTTATCCAATTGCCGTGCGATACCTCGCCATGCCCTTGTATATCATTTTGCCTACCGGAGAAGTTCCACATAAAGTATCTCCAATACATAAAGTTCAGCTGGTAGCTAATAAAGAAACGCAAATTTTCGCCGAAGGTTGGCTTCATAACAGAAGTCATCTCTCCGCAACGATTGAATTTAACCGGCTGGCCTTTGATTTGTGCCCACTCTTTATAAGCTTCTATATGACTGGGTGATGAGCTGTACATACGTGGGAACAACATATTTAGTTCATCCACATATTCATATTCGGTGTTATGACGAGATATATAATATTTATCTTTTTCGTTCGGGTCTTGTTTAGTAACACGTGTCCAAACAGGATCGCCCTTTTTCGTAACGGCTACACACATACCACCTTCACTATTTCGCTTCACTTCTGATACATAGGTCTGTCCATACAATAATGGAGTCTGTCCATACTGTTCGCGAGCCAAATAGGTGCGAAGGGTAAAAATATTGTTCGGGGCATTCTGGTTCATAGGCGTATCAGCTGTAGCACGTATCAGTGTCAAAGCATAAGAAGAATAACCGATAACCACCACCATCAAGCTGATCAGCACTGTATTCAGCAACTTTATGTTTAAATACTTGCTTAAGAAAAGGTAAGTGGAAAGTGCTGCAATCAAAATAACAGCTATGACATAACCGCTTCCGATAAATGGAACACCCAGCAAAACGATTGCCAATAAAAAAGATACCTTCATACGCAAAGGATGTACTTCATCACGCATAGTTTCCCAGATAGACCAGATAAGCACACCTACCAATGCAATAACATAGGCATAGACTCCGGAATTATAAGGCATTCCAAGTACGTTCACAAATAACAGCTCAAAATAGCCACATATTTCTACTAATCCTTGCACTACGCCATACATCATCAAGGCAATAATAGCAAAAGAGACCAGCAGAGCCACCAACGTTCCTTTCCAAGTAGGGTTAGGGAATTTCTTATAATAGTAAACCAACACGCAAGCAGGGATACAAAGCAGATTCAGCAAGTGAACTCCAATACTCAAGCCCATCAGATAGGCTATCAACACAATCCACCGGTCGGCATGAGGTTGGTTGGCATACTCTTCCCATTTCAATATCAACCAGAATACTACTGCCGTAAACAGAGAAGAATAAGCATATACTTCGCCTTCGACGGCACTAAACCAAAACGTATCACTGAATGTATAAGCTAAAGCACCTACGGCACCCGCTCCCATGATGGTGATCAGTTGCCCCATTGTCATCTCTTTACCCTCTTCAACCAATATTTTACGAGCTAAATGCGTAATGCTCCAGAAAAGGAATAGGATGGTTAAGCCGCTAAATAATGCCGACATCAAATTAACCATCTTTGCCACGGTAGAAGGATCGGATGTTAATTGCGTAAACAGATTAGCCGTCAACATAAAGAATGGAGCTCCGGGCGGATGCCCCACTTCAAGTTTATATGCCGAAGAAATGAACTCACTGCAGTCCCAAAAACTGGCGGTAGGTTCAATAGTCATCAAGTAAACGGTGGATGCAATGATACAGATAATCCACCCCATTACGTTGTTGATTAGTTTATAATTTCCCATACGTAGTATAACGAATTATTTAGAATTAACCATCAGAGCGTTTGCCGATCAGGGCAAAACCGATGCAAATGTACAACTTTACACGGATAAATAACGCGGCAAGGTGTAAGAAAATGTAGAGTGCTGTATTTTTCAAGGACTTTTTCCTTTCTTGACATACTTTGTTCAATAT
>CAZOKT010000161.1:0-5553 GCA_964580505.1 uncultured Parabacteroides sp.
CTTACGGCCGAGAGAGAAAAGTCCTTCGGGAGCAGTTTGGAAAAGGTTATACTTGCACCTAAAAACCGCATCGGCTACCTCAAAGCCGGCTGCTTAAAAATACATTTTTTCTTAATTTTCTACATGAAATTAGGTAATTAATTGATTAAAACTTACATTTGCGGCTCATAAAAATAATGTAGAATAAAAGAATGGATAAAGTAAGTTATGCACTTGGACTAAGCATCGGAAATAACTTCTTGAATTCAGGCATTAAGGAATTGCAAATCGAGGAGTTTACAAAAGGATTGTCTGATGTATTAAAAGGGCAAAAGCCGGAAATCACCTATGATGAAGCCAAAAGTGTCATCAACGATTATTTCACGAAACTCCAAAAGGAGAAACTGGAAATCAACAAGAAAGCCGGCGAAGAATTTCTCTCTATCAATAAAGGAAGAGCCGGAGTAGTAGAATTGCCAAGCGGACTGCAATATCAAGTGCTGAAACAAGGGACAGGTGCCAAGCCGACAGCTTCTGATAAAGTGAAGTGCCATTATCACGGCACATTGATTAACGGTACGGTCTTCGACAGTTCTGTAGAACGCGGCCAGCCGAGCGTATTCGGCGTCAACCAAGTCATACCGGGCTGGGTGGAAGCTCTGCAATTGATGTCGGTGGGGTCAAAGTGGCGCTTGTTCATTCCTTCTCAATTAGCCTATGGTGAACGGGGTGCAGGTGAGATGATTGAACCGAACAGCACCTTGATTTTCGATGTGGAATTGCTGGATATAGTCAAATAAATTAGAGAATCAACAACAATAAAGAAAATGAAAGTAAATGTATTAGGAGCAGCAGCGGCTGTTATATTAGGAGTTGCCACTACTTCGTGTGGTGATACCCAAACGAATGTGAGCTTAAGAAGCGATGTAGATAGCGTCAGCTATGCAATCGGTGTAAATTTCGGTTCGGGCATTCATGACCAACTGAAGACTTTACCCGGCGGAGAATCCAATGTCGATGCATTAATCGCAGGTTTTATCACTTCTATTCGGGGAGATTCTGCAAAAGTTAAAATGAATCCCGATGAAGCACGCCAATATATGCAAACTTATTTTGTCCAGGCATCTGCAAAAGAAGCGAAGAAGAACAAGGAAGAAGGAGAAAAGTTTCTTGAAGAGAATGGACAAAAGAAAGATGTCATTACAACGGAAAGCGGATTGCAGTATCAGGTTATTGAAGAAGGGACAGGCGAAAGACCCACTGAAAAAGACCGCGTAAAAGTTCATTATACCGGTACATTACTGGACGGAACAGAGTTTGACAGCAGCATTAGTCGCGGGGAACCTGCCGTATTCGGCGTTAATCAGGTAATCAAAGGCTGGACGGAAGGTTTACAACTTATGCCGGTAGGCTCGAAATACATCTTCTGGATTCCTGCGAATCTGGCTTATGGAGAGCGTTCAATGCCGGGTTCTCCCATCAAAGCCAATAGCATGCTGAAGTTCGAAGTTGAATTACTGGAAATCGTAAAACAATAATTCCTTTCCATATAAGTTTGGTTTGAAGCAGGTAAAAGTATGTTATAAAACATATTTTATCTGCTTTTTCATTTTCCGATTGTTTTTTTCTTTCAGAATGACAAAGAATCCAATTTAAATATATATTTTTGGTACGGAAATATATCATACCAGAAAATATAAACATATACATATATGGATAAAATCGACAAATTAGATCGTCAGATCTTAAATATTATTTCAAAGAATGCTCGTATTCCGTTTAAGGATGTAGCAGAAGATTGTGGTGTGTCTCGCGCAGCCATCCATCAGCGTGTACAACGAATGATTGATATGAACGTAATTGTAGGCTCCGGTTACCATATTAATCCTAAGATTTTAGGTTATAATACCTGTACATACATCGGGGTTAAACTGGAAAGAGGGTCTATGTATAAGGATGTAGTTCCTGAGTTTGAAAAGATTCCGGAAATAGTAGAATGCCATTTTACAACCGGCCCGTACACAATGCTGATAAAACTCTATGCCCGAGACAATGAGCATTTGATGGAATTGCTAAACAATAGAATACAGGAAATACCCGGTGTTGTGGAAACAGAGACCTTGATTTCCTTACAACAAAGCGTAAAACGGGAAATTCCTATCTACAAAGTTGTAGAGAAGTAAATCCGATTACAAATTACGAGTTATGAATTAGAGTTATGGTCTTCCCTATACGGAAAGTGATTTTTAATTCATAATTCGTAATTTACATTCAAGGCTTATCATTCCGAAACATGAAATTCTGTTCTTTGCTGTACTGCTTACTATTTTTTACGTCACCTATTTGGAGTTCTGATACGGAGTATTATCGCTTCCGGGTTTATTTAAAAGACAAAGGAGATGGCGGATTTTCTTCTGATAATGCTATGGCATTCCTTTCACAAAAAGCAATTGAACGAAGAGAAAAACAACATATTTCTATTACAGAATCCGACTTCCCGATTTCAAAAGCTTACCTTGATAGTTTGAAATATGCAGGCGGCACCATAATCACACAAAGCAAATGGGCGAAAACCGTCGTAGTAGAAAGTACAGACAGCTCAGCTGTTAACCAATTGGAAAAGCTATCCATCGTTGATTCCGTCAAATGCGTTTGGAAAGGTGCGCATCTCAATCCGCCACAACCTACGGATACCACACAAATTATTGTATCGGATAACAAACAAAAAGATTATTATGGTTATGCCGAGAAGCAGATAAAAATGCTAAAAGGCAACAAATTACACCAAGCTGGATTCTGGGGAAAAGGCATGACCATTGCTATCATTGATGCAGGATTTAAAAACGTCAATCGCCTGAATGCCTTTGAACATACAAATATTATAGGCACATGCAATATCGTTTATCCGAAAAGTTCCGTATTTGCAGGAGATGATCACGGCACAAAGGTTCTTTCTTGTATGGCTGCAAATCTACCCTATCAGTTTGTTGGCACTGCACCCGAAGCGGATTATTGGCTTATCAAAAGTGAAGTGATAGAATACGAATCTCCTATTGAGGAGGATTTTTGGGCTGCCGCAGTCGAATTTGCAGATAGTGTCGGGGTAGATATTATTTCCTCTTCATTGGGCTATTTCGATTATGATATACCCCTCACAAGCTATACACATGAGCAACTTGATGGAAAAACGGCATTAATATCCCGAATTGCTTCTATGGCTGCCCAAAAAGGAATCTTGCTATTCTCAAGCGCTGGCAATGAAGGCAATACATATTGGAAGAAAATAACTGTTCCGGCAGATGCCTCGAATATCATCACAGTAGGAGGTATTACTGCCAAACGAAAACGTAGCGAGTTTAGCTCTTTAGGTTTCACTGCCGATGGACGTGTAAAACCAGATGTCGTAGCGATGGGCTCTTTCTGTAGTATTATCGAGCCGGAAGGAGTGATTCGGCAAGCGAACGGAACGTCGTTTTCTACGCCTATACTTGCCGGATTAGGAACTTGTTTGTGGCAAGCATTACCGGAATTAACGGCATTAGAAATTCAGCAGCTGATTCGGGCTAATGCGTCCATCTATAAACGGCCTAATCCAGAATTAGGTTACGGCATTCCCGATATCTACAAATCTTATAAGAAAGGATTGAAATATGTTTCCCGACGAAGATAAATACACCTACTCGCTTTCTGATTTAACCGGAGAAATTCGTGACGCGCTTCAAACAGCATTTCCTGATACTTATTGGGTAAAAGCAGAAACCTGCGATGTGCATATCAATACCACTTCGGGACATTGCTATCTGGAATTTATTGAAAAGAATCCGCAAACCAATCAAATTGTAGCAAAAGCCCGAGGTACTATCTGGGCAAAAATATTCCGAATGCTGAAACCTTATTTCGAAATGGAAACCAGACAACAATTCACTTCCGGCCTCAAAGTATTGGTGAAGGTTTCTGTTGAATTTCATGAAGTATATGGGTTTAGCCTGAATGTTATCGATATTGACCCAACATATACGTTAGGAGATTTAATAAAAAGGCGGCAAGAAATAATCCGACAATTGCAGAAAGAAGGAGTTTTTACGTTGAATAAAGAGCTACCTTTCCCCTTATTGCCTCAACGTATTGCGGTTATCACCTCTCCTACTGCCGCTGGTTATGAAGATTTTATCAATCAATTAGAACAAAATAAAGCAGGCTATGTATTTTACCCCAAACTATTCCCTGCCCTAATGCAAGGAGAACGCACTGAAGAGTCAATTATTGCAGCTTTAGAGCATATTGACACTCATCGAGATACATTCGACGTTGTGGTGATTATCCGTGGAGGTGGTGCAACATCTGACCTGAATAGCTTTGATTCTTATTTGTTAGCTGCAAATTGTGCACAATTCCCTTTACCGATTATTACAGGCATCGGTCATGAACGTGATGATACAATTATCGACCTTGTTGCCCATACACGCCTCAAAACCCCTACAGCTGTTGCAGCGTTTCTAATTACCTGTATAGATAAGACTGCTATGGTTTTAATGGAGATGCAACAAATTCTATGCACAAAGGCTCAAACCATACTCAATAATAAAATACAATTCCTGCAACTTCTTGCCACACGTCTGCCGGCAATCATAAGTAATCAAATAGAACGCAATCGCTCGATGCTGAACGCACAAACGAGCAAACTTCCGGCTATCACTTCCAATCTTTTAAATAGAAATCATAATCTACTTAAACAGATGAAACAACATCTCCAAACAACAACCAACAATCGTTTCACGCAAGAGGCACGTTTCTTGGAGTTACAAGAACAATTCCTTCGCATGGCATCGCCTGAATATATCTTGAAACGCGGATATAGTCTCACTCTTCGCGAAGGAAAGATTTTAAAGTCAGCCGCCCAAATTGAGAAAGGAGATACGCTCACCACACGCTTTTCGGATGGAGAAGTACAATCTATCGTATAATATTAAGATATTTATTACCATATTCGTCAGTATTTATGCCTGACAATTTTAATCCGTTAGGCTACACTCTTTTAATACTTGGGGTAAGCTCAAAAAAATAGGAGAATAATATTACTTATCCTCCTATCTGTTAGTAAAGTAGCCCGTGGGGGAATCGAACCCCCCTTTCAAGAATGAAAATCTTGCGTCCTAACCGATAGACGAACGGGCCTTCCCTGATAAAATCCTTTTATCAATTCCTATATTTCTCAATGACGAAATTACTTCGCCAAAGAATTAACATGCTTAGCCAACTTCGACTTCAAATTACCAGCCTTATTCTTATGGATAACATTCTTCTTTGCCAGCTTATCCAACATTGAACATACCTTCGGGAATAAAGCCTGTGCTGCATCCAAATCTTCGGTAGCACGCAAATCACGCATTGCATGACGTGCAGTCTTTGCATAATATCTATTACGCAGACGTCTTACATTTGTCTGTCTGATTCTTTTAATTGATGACTTATGATTTGCCATTTCTTAGAAATTCTTCTTTAATTTTTAATCCTATTTATTGTAGCCCGTGGGGGAATCGAACCCCCCTTTCAAGAATGAAAATCTTGCGTCCT
>CAZOKT010000162.1:0-5480 GCA_964580505.1 uncultured Parabacteroides sp.
TGTTTTTCTTATATCGAATTCACGTTATTTTATTATAAAGATACCAATTATTTCTTGCTTTTTTTAATTTTTCTTCTCGAGATCTTAATTTCTTGACATAAATCAACCAAAACAGTGATTTTGGAGATGCGAAAAACTTACTGCGGGACGAGGTTGATGGCTCATCGATAAGCAGTGGGTCGGTCTGCTTGGCAAGTAGCAAGCAGTCTACTCGGTAAGAAAAGGTCAGCTTGTTCGGGGGAGGTTTTTCCCTCTTCTTCGGGCTTCAGATTAAATTTGTTGTCAAATAAACGCAAAACAGAATGTGAACTAAAGAGCGTAGATTTAACTTTTTTATAGAGATATAAGAACATGATGATCATACAGGGAACCAAATGAATATGGCCACATCCCATAATGCATGAGAAAGAATTATGGAAGAGAAACGTTCGGGGAAGAACCGGTATAGTGTTCCCCATACAGCTCCTGCGACCAATGCGGCCATGAAGAGCATGAAGTTGCACGACCCGGCGTGAACCAAAGCATATAACAGAGTAGCAAGCAGAAGACCGGTATTGGCTCCAAGTCGAACGGACAATGTGCGTTGCACATATCCCCGCCAATAGATCTCTTCGGCAGGTCCTATCAGGACGAGCATCAGTATGGATAGCAGCCAAGAAGACTGTCCCTCTTTTATGGCATATATGCTGTCCACTTGCGGGCGAGCAAAATCGAAAAGCCATGCTGAAACTTTATCCCCCGTCCAGAATATTCCCCACAGCATGACGGCTATCATTATGCCTGTCAGTATGTCGGATGGTCTCCACGAAAGACGCTTATGCCAATCGGGATTCAGATAAGTCGAGATGATGCACAGCACGAGCGTAGAGCCGGCCATCATATACCAGAAAGGCACATGTGGAGCCGTCCATGGAGAGAACATGACAGTCCAAAGTACGGCAGCCAACACGAGAGTGAGCGACAGGTTCTTCATGGCAAATTCCCGGCAATGACGAATGAAAAAGCGATAAACAGACTGAAAAGTAATTGCAGACTTGCGGTAGCTTCGTCCAGATTTGCTATTGCAGCCGAACCGTCCTTGAAGTATCTGAGGGCTTTCCTTGCATTAACGACAGCAGGGACGAACGCCACCCACGCCAGCAGGCACCAAACAGGCAGGATGTTTTCTGCTATACAACCACTTATCCACAGAAAAGGGAAGATAACCTCAAAACAATACAGATATACCGATGCCCGACCACCGATACCCATAGCTAATGTTCGTATGCCGGCACGACGGTCTGTTTCAATGTCGCGAGTATTGTTGCAATGCAGTATGGCATCTGTTATCAATCCGATAGGCAGAGCAAGGTATAGGACATTCCAATCCAATTGCAAAGTAGTCGCATAAACCGTGCCCACAGTGGGAAGTAGAGAATAAGCCATGAGTATTACCGCGTCACCCAATGCATGATATTTTAATGTTGGATAAAGCACCGAGCAAAGCAGTCCGCCAATGCCGATGTACAACAGAGGCATACCGGTATGTATCCACAAGCAAATTCCGCTTAACAGTGCGACAGCCAAGAGACCAAGTGACAAACGGTAAATCTCTTTTGGAGTAAACATGCCAGTAGTCAGTGTATGTACTCCGTAGGTATCTTCGGTATCCACCAAATGTTTATAATCGAAGTAATCACTCCATGTATTCCCGGCGGCATGGAACACTATAATATTAACCAAAGCCCAAAAACCATTTACCCAGTTTACATCATCGTAGCCGGCGTACACGTATCCCAATGTTGCGATTACCGGCATAGCCGATGCCGGGAAAGACCATGGTCGCACAGCTGTCATCCATTCTTTTAAAGTGTGTCTTTTGTTATTCATTTATTTATATTTGTCTGTAAAATATGTACCGCACCTACATAAAAACATATTACACATGCGGTAGATATTCAAAAAAAACAAAAGAGGCCGCAGCGCAAAACATCAATCGCGGCACAGCCCCCATTCTGTTTTATCCTTTAATCTCTTTTTCTTCTTTCATGTCTAATTCATTCTTGTCATCGTCATAAAATTTATATTCCAAGAATGCGAGACTTTGATTAGGGATAATCCTTAGGCCATGACTATATTTCATTTTCCACTGCCAACTCAAAGAGAATAGCCCTTTGTTCAAATATGCTGCTACATAAGGATGTACGTGTAGGGTAAATTTCTTCACATGATGTTTGTTGACTAAACACTCTACTTTACCTTCTAAACTATCGGTAAATAAGATAGAAGATTTTACAGTTCCTGTTCCGAAACAAGCCGGACAAGTTTCCGTCGTTTCTATATCCATAGCCGGACGAACCCGCTGACGTGTAATTTGCATAAGGCAAAACTTGCTTAAAGGTAGAATGTTATGCTTAGCCCGGTCGCTGGCCATTATTTTAGACATGTGTTCGAATAGCTTTTGTTTGTTTGCATTGTCATGCATATCTATAAAATCAATGACGATAATGCCTCCCATATCCCGTAGACGCAATTGCCGAGCGATCTCATCAGCTGCGGATATGTTGACGTCTATTGCAGTTTTCTCTTGGTCATCACTGCTTTTGGCACGATTCCCGCTGTTGACATCAATCACGTGCATAGCCTCTGTATGATCAATTACAAGGTAGGCACCGCTCTTATAGGTAACCGTGCGTCCAAATAAAGATTTGATCTGTTTTGTGATGGCAAAGTTGTCAAAGATTGGAAGTTCGCCTGTATATAGATGTACAATGTCATCACTGCCCGGAGCGATTAAACTCACATAAGCCCGAATGTTATTATACACATCTGCATCATTCACATAAATGTTTTGAAACGAAGGATTATAAATATCGCGAAGCAAAGCAACAGCACGTCCTGTTTCTTCGTAAAGTAATGCCGGCGCTTTCGCTTTCACTAATTTTGCAATACAACTTTCCCAACGTTTCACTAATATCTTCAATTCGTGGTCCAATTCTGCCACTCTTCTACCTTCGGCCGAAGTACGAACAATGACCGTGAAGTTTTTAGGCTTAATACTTTGAATTAATTGGCGTAAACGAGCACGTTCTTCGGCTGTTTTGATTTTAGAAGATACGGATACTTTGTCGCCGAATGGAATTAATACGATGTATCTTCCTGCGAATGACAATTCGGACGCTAACCGTGGACCTTTTGTCGAGATGGGTTCTTTTGCTATTTGAACTAATACTTCTTGCCCGATTTTTAGTACATCTCCAATGCTACCATCTTTATCAATCTCAGGATAGATGGAGGCCTTGGGCATTGTAGGCAACTTTTTGTAATCGGTCAATGCTGTTTTCAGGTATTTTTGCTGGGAATGGAAGTTCGCTCCCAAATCCTGATAGTGAAGAAATGCATCCTTTTTATAACCTACATCAATGAAAGCAGCATTCAACCCCGGCATAAGTTTCTTTACTTTACCTAAATAGATATCACCTACGGCAAACGCGACATTGCGAGCCTCTTTCTGAAGTTCGACAAGGCTTTTGTCTTCCAATACGGCAATAGACATTTCTTGGGGTTCAACGTTTACTACTAATTCACTAATCACTTCTGATATGTTTTTTAAGGAATGTTTTTATAAGCAAAGAACAAACTTAACTAATTCTTAAATTAAGTTTGTTCTTCATACGCAAAAAATAGACTTATTTACTTCTTCTTATGTCTATTCTTCTTCAGTCTTTTTTTGCGTTTGTGCGTAGACATTTTATGTCTTTTTCTTTTCTTTCCGCTAGGCATCGCTTTAAAATTTAAAAGATTAAACGTTCCAATATTTATTTCACATCATTCAAGAAAGCTTTTGCCGGCTTGAATGAAGGAATATTATGCTCTGGGATGATGAGGGTTGTATTCTTTGAAATATTACGAGCTGTTTTTTGTGCTCTTTTCTTTACGATAAAGCTTCCGAAACCTCTCAAGTATACATTTTCATTATTCGCCAATGAGCCTTTAACAATCTCCATAAATGATTCAACGCTTGCTAATACTGTTTGTTTATCAATACCAGTGCTTTTTGAAATTTCGTTAACAATCTCTGCTTTTGTCATGTCTATAATAATTTAATGATTGACTTTAAAATTTTGGAATGCAAATATATAGCTTTTTGTTGAAGTGGAAAAGTATTTTTTAAGAAAAAATGCCCGCTTTTTTCGATTCTCTGCGTATGTTTGCAGTATTCAATCAATTAAGAGCAAGATATGGCAGATGTAAAAAGTGGTTTATTGTTGAGTGATAAGCTGATAGCGTGGTACGAAATCAATAAGCGTGACCTCCCATGGCGACATTCGTCAGACCCTTATCTCATTTGGGTTTCAGAGGTGATTTTACAGCAAACACGGGTTGCTCAGGGATTGGATTATTTCAATCGTTTTGTGGGACGCTTTCCGGATGTCCGGTCATTGGCGGCGGCATCGGAGGATGAAGTGTTGCGTTATTGGCAGGGCTTGGGTTACTATAGTCGGGCGCGGAATTTGCACGCGGCGGCTCAATATGTGGTCGAACAGTACGGTGGGGAGTTCCCAAAGAATTATGTAGCGGTGAGGACGTTGAAGGGAGTAGGAGATTATACGGCGGCAGCTATCGTTTCGTTTGCTTGGAATCTGCCTTATGCGGTGGTTGATGGGAATGCCTATCGGGTACTGGCGCGACTGTTTGCGGAGGCTACTCCAATAGATACCTCGCAAGGAAGGAAGCTTTTTTCGGAGTTGGCAGCGATGATTTTGCCGGAAGATAGGGCTTGCCTGCATAATCAGGCTATCATGGAGTTAGGGGCTTTGGTCTGCACACCTCGAAATCCATCGTGTACGAACTGCCCGCTTTCCGACATTTGCCTGGCACATGCGCGGAAGAATCCGGAGGCTTTTCCGGTGAAGTTAGGCAGGATGAAATCAAGAGATCGTTATTTCCATTATTTTCATATACGATATAAAGGTAAGACTTACATTCGCAAACGTGGGGATGGTGATATATGGCAGGGCTTGTATGAGTTTCCTATGGTAGAGAGTGAGACTTTTACAGATTGGGCAAATCTGCCCCAAAAGGCTGTAGGACAGATTTTCGAAGGTTGTGGTACGGTAGAAATCCAGCATGTATCCCCGACGATTAAACATGTATTATCGCATCAGGTGCTTTATGCAGATTGTTACCATATCGAAGTGGAACAAGAGGGGCACTTGGCGAAGAATTTTCTTCGGATTGATGCGGAAGACTTAGATTTGTATGCCCTCCCACGTCTCGTCAGCAAGTTACTTTCTTTTTAGCTTAACGTGGCTTCGATATAAGGAAATAAGTAAGGACATGAACCGGCATCAGTTTGTGGATACGACCTCCGGACTACACAGGTTCAACCTCCGAGGCACTTAGGTTACACCTCTGAGGCATTTAGGTTGTACCTTTGAGGCACTTAGGTCAGACGTTCACTTTGCTTATATCGAACTCACGTTAGATTAACGAATCCT
>CAZOKT010000163.1:0-5466 GCA_964580505.1 uncultured Parabacteroides sp.
AAAAAAGGCCATCTCAAAGTTTTATTTGAGACAGCCCCTTCTTTTTTGCGAAAATTGATTACCCTAAGAATCCTAACAATACACCGGCTGCTACGGCAGAACCGATTACACCTGCTACGTTCGGACCCATAGCATGCATCAACAGATAGTTCGTAGAGTCATATTCTAAACCTACAATTTGTGAGATACGGGCAGAATCAGGCACCGCAGATACACCTGCATTACCAATCAGCGGATTAATCTTATTGCCATCTTTCAAGAATAAATTGAAGATTTTAACAAACATAACGCCTGCACAAGTAGCAATCACAAATGAAAAAGCTCCTAATCCAAATATTTTAATAGAATTGATGGTAAGGAATTGGGTCGCTTGTGTTGAAGCTCCTACGGTGATACCCAATAACATTGTAATTACATCAATCAATGGCCCCCGGGCTGTTTCAGCCAAACGACGGGTTACACCACTTTCTTTGCAGAGATTTCCGAAGAACAACATACCCAACAAAGGCAGACCTGATGGAACTAAAAATGCTGTCAGTAACAAACCGGCAATCGGGAACATAATCTTTTCTGTATGCGAAACGACTCTTGGAGGTTTCATACGAATAAGACGTTCTTTCTTTGTCGTTAACAGACGCATAAATGGAGGCTGAATAATAGGCACTAAAGCCATGTATGAATAGGCTGAAACAGCAATAGCTCCCATTAGATTGGGTGCTAACTTGGAAGACAAGAAAATGGCTGTAGGCCCATCGGCACCGCCGATAATACCGATTGCACCTGCCTGACTGGGATCAAATCCCATTTGAAGAGCAGTGATATAAGCACCGAAAATACCAAACTGAGCTGCTGCTCCGATTAATAATAGTTTCGGATTAGATATCAATGCCGAGAAGTCAGTCATAGCCCCGATGCCAAGAAATATCAAAGGGGGATACCAACCCTGTTTTACTCCTTGATAGAGAATATTGAACACTGAACCTTCTTCGTAAATACCTAATTGGAGTCCGGCATCTTTGAATGGAATATTACCAATTAAAATACCGAAACCGATAGGAATCAGAAGCATGGGTTCGAACTCATATTTAATCGCCAAAAAAATAAAAAGCAAACCGACCAGCAACATAATGAAATGTCCAGGGGTAGCATTGGCGAATCCGGTATAAGAGAGGAATACCTGAATGTTTTCAGCTAAGAATTTCGTAAAACTTTCATGGGCAACTCCTGCTTGCAATAATATAGATGATAGCATAATGATTAACCGATTACGACGAGGTCAGCACCTTCCAGTACAGAATCGCCTTTGTTTACCTTAATTTCTATAATCTTACCGTCACGATCAGCGTTAATCGTGTTTTCCATTTTCATGGCTTCTAGAACTAATATTTTCTGGCCGCGTTTTACCACATCGCCTACCTTACAGTCGATAGTAAGAATAACACCGGGCAATGGAGATTTAACGGCACCTGCTACACTCTGTGTAACCGGACGAGATATAACTGGTTCTCCTGCTGCGGTTGTCGGAGCCTGAGCCGGACGTTTTATCGATACGATTTGCTTTTTTGCCGGTTTCTCCATCTTAACGTGATAAGGAGTTCCATTCACTTCTACATCTGCGATGTCGTCAACTATTGAGTTAATATGCACTTTATATACGTTACCGTTAATGGTATATTTAAAACTTTTCATTCTTAAATCTGATTTTAAAAAGATGATGATTACTTTTTGAGAACTGGAGTTTCGCGTAAACTATAGATTTTGGAGTTCCATGGTGAATATCTACGCTGAACTTTGCGAATCGTGAGCACGGTATTTTCGATGTCGTGATTATCATCGCTTATTTCATATAATGCCATGGAAATAGCGGCAAAGATTTCACCAGATTCTTGCCCTGCATTTGCCGATGGCATTTTGCCTCTTGCAGCTGCAGCTTTCTGTGCATTACGTTGACTGGCACGGATAGATGCATTACCTATTTGTTTGAATAAGAGGTATAAGATACATAATCCGATGAATACAACGGCCATTGCTGTAATTGTCATGCCAATACCCCATGAGTCATTCACTTGGAAGTTTTCTACTTTCTCATTGGTATTTTGCGTAATATTATTAGCATTAGGCGTTACCCGTGTATAATTAATCCATTCACCTGCGCCGTCCACACTGCGTCCATAGCTAATGTCTGCTTTTTGTCCGGCAGGAATCGTGATTTCATCAATCAATGTTTTACCGTCCGCATCATAAAGTGCTACGTAATTCTCCTTATCAGGGTAAAATGTGAAGTTTACATGGAATGTGCCGCGTTGTTCTTCATTATCTGCCCAAAACAAAGTTTGTTGATAAGGAGGAATTTTTGTGTTAACGTCACCCTTCGGAATCATGTATTTCATTGGATTGTTTTTATCATCTGTTAAAAAGCAACCACCTAAATCCACTGTACCTGCAGAGTTATTATATAGTTCAAACCACGGATGGCGATGTCCATAATCGTCCATGAAGTTCTCTTCATTAATGACCAATACTTCATTAATCCTGACGGACGTAGTTAATTGCGCTTTTGCTCCAAGTGTAAACAAGAGCGTTAAGAGCAATAATATCCCGAATTTTCTGTTTGTCATATACATTCGTTTTTAAGATTACAGTGGCAGGTTATCATGTTTTTTAGCCGGGTTGCTCAATTTTTTAGTCTGCAACTGTTGCAATGCACGGATAATGCGGAAACGTGTATTTCGAGGTTCAATAACATCATCAATATAGCCATATTGAGCAGCATTATACGGATTAGCAAAAGCTTGCTTGTATTCTTCTTCACGTGCTGTAGCGCAAGCTTTCGGGTCTTCTGAAGCTGCAACTTCTTTAGCGAAAATGATTTCAACAGCTCCGCTTGGACCCATAACAGCAATTTCTGCAGTAGGCCAAGCATAGTTCATATCACCACGTAAATGTTTAGAACTCATCACACAGTAGGCACCTCCATAAGATTTGCGTAAAGTTACAGTTACTTTAGGCACGGTAGCCTCTCCATAAGCAAATAACAGTTTTGCACCATGTAGAATTACACCATTATACTCTTGACCTGTTCCGGGTAAAAAGCCAGGAACATCAACTAATGTTATTAACGGAATGTTGAAGGCATCACAAAAACGTACGAAACGTGCACCTTTACGAGAAGCATTGCTATCTAAACATCCAGCCATTACTTTAGGCTGATTGGCTACGATACCTACTGCTTGTCCGTTAAAACGGGCGAAACCTACAATTATATTTTTTGCATAATCGGCATGTACTTCTAAAAATTCGTTGTTATCAACAATAGTGCCGATAACTTCATACATATCATATGCTTGATTTGGATTGTCCGGTATGATTTCATTCAAGTTGTCATCTAAGCGATCAATTGGATCTTTACACTCAATCACCGGTGTTTCTTCTAAGTTGTTCTGTGGAAGATAGCTTAACAACTCGCGAATTAATTTCAATCCGTCTTCTTCAGTATCTACAGCAAAATGTGCTACACCCGATTTCGTGGAATGGATACTTGCTCCTCCCAATTGCTCTTGGGTTACATCTTCACCTGTTACAGTTTTTACTACTTTCGGACCTGTTAAGAACATATAGCTTGTTCCACGAGTCATAATGTTGAAGTCTGTCAAAGCTGGAGAATAAACAGCTCCTCCTGCACACGGACCAAAAATACCGGATATTTGTGGAATGACACCAGACGCCAAAATATTACGTTGGAAAATTTCTGCATAACCTGCCAATGCATTTACACCTTCTTGGATGCGTGCACCACCTGAATCGTTTAAGCCTATAACCGGTGCGCCCATCTTCATGGCCATATCCATTACTTTACAGATTTTTGAAGCCAGCATTTCAGATAATGCGCCGCCAAATACGGTGAAGTCTTGTGCATATACATAAACCAAACGCCCGTAAATGGTTCCGTAACCGGTTACGATGCCATCACCTAAGAATTTGGTTTTATCGATACCAAAGTTCGAACAGCGATGTTTTACAAACATATCAATCTCCTCAAAACTACCTTCGTCCAGCAACATGGCTATACGCTCGCGAGCTGTATATTTGCCTTTCTTGTGTTGCGATTCGATTCTTTTTTCACCACCACCAAGACGTGCTTGTTCACGCAGTGCGATAAGCTCTTTTACTTTTTCAAGTTGATTACTCATTGTATTATGATTTGTTGTTAGTAATGATTTATAATAAAAGGATAGAGAATAAGGATTTTTCATCCTTTATTTTTCTTCATTATGGATTATTCCCCCGGCATGCAAAGCTCTGTTAATACGCTGCAAGTAGATTTTGGATGCAGGAAAGCAATATCCAACCCTTCTGCGCCACGCCGAGGAGCCTTGTCTATTAGTCTGACACCTTTTGATTCGGCTTCGTTCAAGCAGGTTTGCACGTCCGGAGTAGCAAAAGCAATGTGGTGGATACCTTCGCCTTTTTTTTCGATGAACTTGGCGATTGTGCTATCCTCGCTGGTGGGTTCTAATAACTCTAATTTAGTCTGGCCGATTTTGAAGAAAGCGGTCTTTACTTTCTGGTCTGCTACCTCTTCAATGCTGTAGCATTTCAATCCCAATACGCCTTCATAATAAGGCAGGCATGCCTCAATGCTTTTTACGGCAATTCCTAAATGTTCAATGTGTGTAAGATTCATTTTGCTTAGAATTTATAAGTTTTTGTTTTTTGTTTTTTATTTTTCCTCAGGGCAAAGGTACATTTCTTTTTGAAAAAAGGCGTATATTTTCCTGCTTTTTATTGTGTTTTGCTGCTATTTTTGCTGATTTTTCTTTGCAGTGCAATCCGAGCAGATTCCTTTTACCATATAGTTGATACTTTGCATGGTAAATCCTTCAGGCAGGTTAATAACCGGAATCTGGATGTTCTTAAAGCAAAAGGTGCGATGACATTGCTCGCAATAGAAATGCGTGTGCATATCATCAATACTGCAACTGCATTCGTTGGAACAAACTTCATACTTCAACGAGCCGCTTCCGTCTTCAATAGCATGAATTACATGCCGGCTGAGGAAGAGCGTGAGAGTGCGGAATATAGTCGATTTATCTACGGTTTCCAGCATTGTCTCCAAATCATTTAGCGAAACGGATTGGGGTGCGTTCAGCATTGTGCGCAGAATCAAAAGACGCAGAGCCGTAGGCTTTACGCCTTTCTTCTCCAAACGGGAAAGGTAGTAGTTCTCGTTCATTTTATGTTATATATAAAACTTTTACAAATATACAATGTTTGCTTCCAATTATAGGCATAAAAACGAGAATTTATAGTTAACGTGAGTTCGACATAAGATGTAAATTATTTCTCCGAGAGATAGGGACATAGCCATAAAAGCAATATTTTGTATGGTGGATAATTTTGCGAGGAACAAGCCTAAAATTTCAGCGTGCATGAAGCGGTAAGTTCACGCACTCTGAAGTTAGTAAG
>CAZOKT010000164.1:0-5462 GCA_964580505.1 uncultured Parabacteroides sp.
CATGCATGACTCGTTTTGCAACCCATGCATGGGTCGTTTTCACGTCCCTTGTATGACTGCCTGTTCCATCCGCATCGCTCATCCGGTTCGGTTTGTTCTGATGCTCATGATATTGTGCTTATAAAAGAAAAAACAGATAACAGGGCACTTGTAGATTATCAGAAAAAATGTCTATCTTGCACCCTAAAAACAGATGAATACAATGGTTGAGAAAATAAGATGATACGGGAGATACAATTGCGATTGCTACCTGAAGAGGCGGCAGGAGAAGAAGGAATAAAGCGTGCGGTGGCGCAAGCAAGTGGAGATACACTGGCGGAAATCAGGGCTGTGCAAATCTTGAAGCGTTCCATTGATGCGCGACAGAGGCAGGTCTACGTGAATTTGAAAGTACGCGCATTCGTGAATGAAATACCAGAAGAAGAACCGTTCCTCGCAGTGGAATACGGAGATGTACGGAAAGGCAAGCCGGTAGTTGTAGTAGGAGCCGGTCCCGGCGGATTGTTCGCCGCGCTGCGCCTGATAGAACTGGGGTTACGCCCCATTGTGGTGGAGCGCGGGAAGGACGTGCGCGAACGGAAGAAGGACATCGCAAAAATCCGTCGAGAACAGCGGGTCGACGCAGAGTCGAATTATTGTTTCGGCGAAGGAGGAGCGGGTGCCTATTCAGACGGCAAGCTCTATACGCGGAGCAAGAAGCGCGGCTCGGTCGAGAAAATCCTCCGGGTATTTTGCCAGCACGGTGCGAATTCGTCCATCCGGATGGACGCGCACCCACATATCGGAACGGATAAATTGCCTCGCATAATCGAAAACATGCGCAACCGGATATTGCAGTCCGGCGGCGAGGTACATTTCCAGACCTGCATGACGCAATTGCTACTGCACGGCACGGAGGTCATTGGTATCGAAACAGCAAATGGCAAGCAGTTTCGGGGACCTGTGATTTTAGCGACGGGACACTCCGCACGCGACGTGTACCGTTATCTCCATGCAGCACAGATTCCAATAGAAGCAAAAGGCATCGCCGTAGGTGTCCGACTGGAACATCCCTCGCAACTGATAGATCAAATCCAATATCATAATCCTACCGGACGTGGGCAGTATCTGCCGGCGGCAGAGTATAGCTTCGTAACGCAAGTGAAGGGTCGCGGTGTGTACAGCTTTTGTATGTGTCCGGGCGGATTCGTTGTTCCGGCAGCAAGTGGTGCAGAACAGATTGTGGTGAATGGGATGTCACCCTCGCATCGCAATTCCCGTTGGTCTAACTCTGGTATGGTGGTGGAGATACGTCCTGAAGATGCCGGAAGGCTGGTGCATCAGGGCACATTGACGGCAAACAACCCGTTAGTTCTGATGCAGGTACAGGAAGAATTGGAACGGCTATGCTGGATTCAGGGCAACCGGAAGCAAACTGCCCCTGCACAACGGATGACGGACTTCGTCGGAGGCAGGCTCTCTGCAGAGTTGCCCGCTTCCTCCTATGCGCCGGGATTGATAAGTTCGCCGTTGCACTTCTGGCTACCGGACTTCCTCACGGAAAGACTGCGTGCGGGGTTTCGCCATTTCGGCAAGCTGTCCAAAGGATTCCTCACCGATGAGGCTGTGATGATTGCCATCGAGACGCGCACATCGGCACCCGTTCGGATTCTTCGTAACGCCGAGACATTGCAGCACATTACCCTGCGTGGGCTATTCCCTTGCGGGGAAGGAGCAGGGTATGCCGGTGGAATCGTATCAGCAGCCATCGACGGAGAGCGGTGTGCTGAAGCCGTGGCGGCATTCTATAAGTAGGCGGCAAAACGGATGCAGGAGCTGCTGGACGACTATTTGTGCAAAGTAAAAAGAAAGTGAATGCCTTTGCCGGGCATACTCTTCGCAGAGATCTGTCCTTTGTGGAAAAGGACTGCGTTTTTCACGATAGATAAGCCTAATCCCGTCCCACCCAATTTCCTACTGCGACCCGTGTCTACGCGGTAGAAGCGTTCGAAGATGCGGTTGATGTGCTGCTCCTCCACGCCTACGCCATTGTCCGAAAAATTGAAGTAGTAGAATTTCTCGTCTTGCCTGTAACAATTCACCGTAATCTGGATGTTTTCTCCGGCATACGCAATGGCATTGTCGAATAGGTTGCGAAAGATGGAATAGAGCAACGAAAAATTCCCGTGTATGGGTGCTTTATCCGGCAAAACCAAACGGTAGGAGATGTTCTTGAGCTTCATCCGTTGTTCGCATTCCTTACCGATGTCGGTGATGAGTTTTGCTAAATCGATCTCCGCCATCTCGAACAGGTCTCCGGCTTCGTCCATCCGGTTCAATACCGAGATGTCTTGCAGCAAGTCGGTGAGGCGTGTACTCTGTGCGTAACACCGTTCGAGGAAGAACTTCTGCTTATCGGCCGCCAGATTCGGATTATTGAGGATCGTCTCTAAATATCCTTGTATGCTGCTCACCGGAGTTTTCAGTTCGTGTGCTACATTCTGCGTAAGTTGCCGCTTCATCCGGCTCTCCTCCTCTTGTCGGGAGATATCGTTGATGGAAATCTCGTAGCTGTTATTCAAGAAAAGCATACACTCGACCAAAAATATTTTTCCTGCTTTGTCGATGGTTACGGTTTCCCTCAATACTCGTTTGCGTTCATTCTGTCGCTGCTCATCCAAGAACTTACGGATAGGTTCCAGTTCCGGCATATCAATAACCTCTTCCGCTGCATGGATATCCTCGTCTGCTATCAAGTTAGCAAACTGAATATAAAGGATATTCGACAAGATTTCTGTGCCATCTTCCGTGAACATAGCAAACCCTTCTCTGGAATATTGAAAATGCTTGATGAGTTTCTCCCGCTCCAAAGCCAATTCATTCTTGGCTTTCTGTTGCTTATGATAAAGTGTTACAATCTGTTTGGAAATATCCCCTAATTCGTCATTTGGGAACACGTATTCTTTGTCATCCTGCTTTACATCGCGAATGTTTCGGGAAAAATCACGCAATTTGGCGATGGTTTGCCCTATTCGTAGAGAATAACGAGACAATACCAACACGAAAATTACGACCATCAGCGCCATGAAATAAACAAAGTCTATATTGATGGTGAGAATTCCTTTCGTATAGGGATCATAAGGGAGAGCCGTACGGTAAATATAATTGCTGATATTCGATGCAGAGTAGAAATAACGAATGCCTGTTGTTTCGGATGTACGGATAGAAAAGCTCTTCTCTAAACGCCTTGCTTTTTGTACTTCTTTTCTGTCATTATGATTGGAGAACTCTCTGGTTGAGCTATTGTCAAACAATACTTTTCCCGATGGGTCGATAATCGTGACACGGATATCCTTGTTGGGAATCTCTTCCAAAAAACATTTTACCACACTATCCACATGGTGCGTAGGGGCGTGAAGAATCCGATAATGCAGCTGGTGGTTATAAGTCTTTAGTACGGTGTCCAGCTTTTCTTGCGCAAATTCGGTTTCCCGCTGATATTGAAAGATAAAGAGGCAGCCGGTAAATCCTAAAAATATAAAGAAAATAGACCAAAAAAGCCTCTGGCTAAACGGTATGTTCCTCTTCATTGTATAATTATTATCCTTCGAAGCAATAACCGAACCCTAAACGTGTAACGATGTTTTTCCCGTATTCTCCGATTTTTTTCCGTAATCGGGTGATGTTGACATCAATGGTACGATCTAAGACATACACTTCGTCTTTCCAAACGCGAGTGAGTATCTCTTCTCGGGAGAATACATGATTGATGTTTTCCAGCAATAATCTCAGAATTTCAAACTCCTTTTTGGTGAGAGATATCACATTTCCATCGACACTTGCCTTAATACGTTCCGTGTCGAGAGCTAATGTCTTATATTGTAAAATACTGCTATTCTTCTCTGTTTTCTCTTTGTCTAAGCTACGGCGGAGCACTGCTTTCACACGAGCCTGAACTTGGCGTATGGAGAATGGTTTGGAGATATAATCGTCTGCTCCTAAATTGAATCCGGTAAGCATATCGTTCTCCGTATCCTTAGCTGTAAGGAAAATGATAGGCAGGTGTGCTGTCTTTTCTTCTTTTCGTAGTATGCTTGCCATTTTGAATCCAGATATTTTTCCCATCATGATATCTAATAGCAGCAAATCATAGGTGGTCAAATCGAGCGCAAGCGCTTCTTCGGCGCTGAATGCCGTATCGACTTGATAGCCCTCAGTTTCCAGATTAAACTTTAGTATCTCACATAAATCTTCTTCATCGTCTACTACCAAGATGTGAGGTGCTTGCTTTGCCATGTTATTGAGTTCTCTAATTGTTGTCAATGCATTCTTTTATAATACAAAGGTACGCATTAGGTGTTTCAGCGATATGAAACAGATATTACAATATTGCTACAAAATAATAAATAGGTCACAATAATTGTGGCCTTTTCTTATTTGTTTGTTTCTTCCTTAATAATGCGTAAAGCCTTGATAGCTGCCGGGAAACCGACATAAGGCAGGCATTGGATTACAGCTGCTGTTATCTGTTCGGGCGTACAACCAGCGTTCAAGCATCCGTGGTAATGAGAGCGAAGTTGGCTATCAGCACCGATAGTTACAAGAACACAATAAGTCAGAAGCTCTCGGGTAGGCAAGTCTAATCCGCTACGAGTCTCAATTTCTCCAAAGAAATAGTCGGTCAGGAATTGTTCGACATTCGCTCCCATGTCTCCGGGCAAACCTTCCATCACGGAACTGATTCCCCCCGGGTAAAGCTTATCCTGAATCGCTGCCCCTTTCTCGTGACGATTCTCTTCCGTTACGGTACCTTGTTTCTCCAAAGGCAAAGCGATGCCGCGCTCTACGAAGACTTCATTTACTGTACCAACCGCATTCAGCATTTTCGGGAAGCCAATAAAAGGAGCCGTTAGATACATAATTTCGCGCAATTCTACAGGAGTTACGCCAACATTCAATGCAGCTCCGGCGTGTGCTTTCAATTGAGGAAGCGTCTGCATACTGGCAAGTGTGGTACAGGTAATCATTTCACGTGTCTTGTTGCTTAGCTCTCCGGTTCGGAATACCTCGCCGAAGATGAACTTCTGGAGGATATCCATCATTTCAGGGTCTGTGCCTTGTCCGGTAAGTGCCTCACCTCCGAACAACATACGGTAGTTTTCTTTGCATGCTTCAATTCTATCCATGTTGTTTTCTCCTTTATTTGACTGGGCGAATGCCGGTAATAGAACCGACATAGCCATAATAATTGTAATGATTTGTCTTTTCATTGCTTTGCAGTTTTCATTTGTTTGCGATTTGACAAGACAAAGATATGCATCTTTTCTTACCTACGCTGTATATAAATTACGGTAGCTTCTACCTGATTTACAGATGGCGTATCGACAACCTTCTATCCTATTGATTTCCAGATATACACCTGATTATTCCTTTCTCGGAGAGAAATGCAAAAATTTCATAGCGCATGAAGCGGTAAGTTCAAG
>CAZOKT010000165.1:0-5438 GCA_964580505.1 uncultured Parabacteroides sp.
TTTTTGAGAACTTATTGGTGAAGTTTTTACTTTCTAATACCCAATTCTTTAATAATTGCACGGTAACGTTCAATATCAATCCGAATCAAATAATCCAACAAACGACGACGCTTACCTACCAACATTTTTAAAGCTCTTTCCGTAGCATAATCTTTGTGATTTTTCTTCAAATGCTCTGTCAGATGGGCAATACGGAACGTAAACAATGCTATCTGACTCTCGGCGGAGCCAGTGTTAGTGGCTGATTTACCATACTTCTCGAAAATTTCTTTCTTCTTTACAGAATCTAAATACATAACTCAATAGATACTTTAATAAATTAATACTATGTTATTTAAGCGGTTGCAAAAGTAGATATTCTTTTTGTAACTGCCAAATTTTTGAGATGAGTTTTTCAATAAGAAAAACATACTTATTTATGAACAATTTGAAGGAAACTTTTATCGATAAAAGACAGGGAAAAGTCGATAAAATAAAACGGTTATTCTATCATAGTTGATGTATATTGATTGTTTTATATACCTTTGAACGCACAAAACAAAATAGAATGGCGCGAATAGTTTTTATTTTATTATTAATATGTTTATCCTCGATCTGGGAGAGGGGGGATAGTCTGAACGCACAAGAAATATCTGAACAGACTCTACCCGAACGCTGGACGCTTCGTTCGTGTATTGACTATGCGTTGGAAAACAATATTCAAGTAAAGAAAAGTCGTGTGGATGAATTGTCAGGTGTAGAAGATACTGAATTGGCAAAGGCGCAATTATTTCCGTCTTTGTCGGCATCTGTAACACAAGGATATGTGAATTATCCGTCGAAGAATGTAACTAATCACCATAATTACAGTGGTAATTATAGTATTAGCGCAAATTGGACATTATTTGATGGTGGGCAACGGATTAAAACAATAAAGCAGAATAAATTGCAAAATGAAGTCGATCAATTAACAACTGAACAAACAGAAGATGATATTCAAATAGCTATCGTACAGGCTTATTTGCAAGTGATGTATGCAATGGAATCCGTGAGAATTAATGAGAATACGGTTGAAACAGCAAAAGCTGAGCGAGATAGAGCATCGGAACTTTATAAAGCAGGTTCTATCTCTGCAGTCGATTTGGCTCAATTGGAAAGCCAGTACAGCACTGATAAATATCAATTGGTCGTGGCGCAAACTAGTTTGGATAATTATAAGCTTCAATTGAAACAGTTATTGGAATTGGATATTACCCAAGAAATTAATCTTGATATGCCAGATATTGCGGAAGAATATATAATGACTCCGTTACCGAGTAAAGAGATGATATACAATACTTCGTTAGCGGTTATGCCGCAAATACGCAGTAGTGAATTGGCTATCGAAGTAGCAGAATTAGAAAAACAAAAAGCGAAAGCGAGTTACTGGCCAACCTTGTCAATAAGTGCTGGCGTAGAAACTGGGCATTTATCAGGCACGGATTATTCTTTTGGAGATAAAATTTGGAATAATTTCAATGAAAATATTGGATTAACAATTTCTATTCCTATCTTTGTAAATAGGGAGAATAAAACAGCATATAATAAAGCAAAGTTGGCTCTTACAACAAGCCAGTTGGACTTGTTAGACTCTCAGAAAGATTTGCTTCAGACCGTTGAAGGCATTTATTTGGATGCAGTTTCGGCACAAAGTCAATATCTCTCAGCTATGGAACAATTATCATACATAGAGCAAAGCTTCCAGCTCACTGAAGAACAGTTCTTTTTAGGGATGAAAAATACATTAGAAATGTTGACAGAAAAGAATAATTTGTTAACGGCGAGGCAGGAAGTTCTTCAAGCTAAGTATATGGCTATCATGAATATACAACTTTTAAACATTTATCAGAAGAAACCTGTCGATCTCACTATTTAGCGACAGGTAGATTCACTCCACTCTCTTTTATAAGGTCCGCGCGATGTGAATCGCGCGGCCTTAGTTGAAAAATCAGAATTTAAAATCAATTATATATGGATAGAAAAATTGTACTTGCCGGTTTAGCGGGTGTCTTGGTTATTGCCGGAGGCGTGTTCTACTTTTCCGGAAAAAAATCAAGCAGCGGAATGAAATTAGAAACAGGAACAGTAGGCCGGACAACGATTACAAATGTAGTAACCGCCACAGGGACCGTTGAGCCGGTAACGGAAGTAGAAGTCGGTACGCAAGTTTCTGGTATTATCGATAAGTTGTATGCTGATTATAACGATGTTGTAAAGGCTGGGCAACTTATTGCAGAAATGGATAAGGTAACACTTGAGGCTTCGTTGCAAGCTTCTACAGCACAATTGGCTCGTAGCAAGTCGGAATTCGAGTATCAAGAAAAAAATTATAATCGTAGCAAAGTGCTGTATGAAAAAAAATTGATTAGCGAAACAGATTTCGAAACTGCGACTTACAATTATGAGCAGGCAAAAGCGAACTATGAGGAAGCACAAGCCTCTATTGTCAGTGTGCGGCGAAATCTGGAATATGCAACAATCACAAGCCCTATTGATGGAGTCGTTATTAGTAAGGCTGTAGAAGAGGGACAGACTGTCGCTGCTGGTTTTGAAACACCGACACTATTTACTATCGCTGCAGATTTAACTAAGATGCAAATTATAGCGGATGTAGATGAAGCTGATATTGGAATGGTTGAAGATGGGCAACGTGTTAATTTTACGGTTGATGCATATCCCAATGATGTCTTTGAAGGTAGGGTTTTGCAAGTTCGATTAGGTGAAAGTAGTGATGATGATAGCAGTACATCGTCTTCTTCAACGGTTGTTACTTATGAAGTGGTTATCTCTGCGGATAATCCAGACTTAAAATTAAAGCCACGTCTTACAGCAAATGTTTCCATTTATACAATGGAACGAGATGATGTTTTGTCGATACCTAATAAAGCTCTTCGTTTTATTGCAGATCCAGCACTATTGAAAAATGTAGGAATAACGATAGATAATCCGAACGCGGAAGCACCTGAAGGCAAAAGATTGGTTTGGGTTAAAAATGGCAATCAATTAGAATCTAGAATGATTACTGTTGGCTCAAGCAATAATAATGAAACAGAAGTCGTCAGCGGCCTTGAAGAAGATGAAGAAGTTGCGGTTGATTTGGTCACTGCGGCTTCTGTGGTTGCCAATCAGACAGAACAAGAAAGAAGTCCTTTCATGCCTGGTCCGCCAGAAAATAATAAGAAAGATAAGAAATGACGAGAAAGGAAATCATAAGGCTGGATAATATCAAGCGAGATTTCATCGTAGGGGACGAAACTGTTCATGCATTGCGTGGCATTAGTTTTACAATTTACGAAGGAGAATTCGTTACAATCATGGGAACTTCTGGTTCTGGAAAAAGTACTCTGCTGAATACTTTAGGTTGTTTAGATACCCCTACAAGCGGAGAATACTACTTAGATAGTATTTCTGTACGGACGATGGGAAAAGGTGCTCGTGCTACACTTCGTAATCGGAAGATTGGTTTCGTTTTCCAGAATTATAATTTGCTGCCGAAGACTACGGCTATAGAAAATGTTGAACTGCCTCTGATGTATAACCCTACTTATACGGCTGTGCAAAGAAAAGAGAAAGCAGTGCAGGCATTGATAGCGGTAGGGCTAGGCGATAGGCTTTTACATAAGAGTAATCAGATGTCTGGAGGACAAATGCAACGTGTGGCAATTGCTCGGGCATTGGTTAACGATCCTGCTGTAATTCTTGCGGATGAAGCGACAGGAAATCTCGATACGCGGACAAGCTTTGAAATTCTGGTATTATTTCAGAAATTGCATGCTGAAGGTCGTACAATTATCTTTGTAACGCATAATCCGGAAATTGCTCAATATAGTAGCAGAAACATTATGCTTCGCGATGGGCATATAACTGCGGATGTCAAGAACAACAATATTTTAAGTGCAGCTGACACTCTTGCTAAGCTGCCAGTTAATGAGGACTATTGATATGAACATTACAAATCTTTTTAAAATAGCAGTTCGTGCATTGGCGAATAACAAATTGCGTGGATTTCTAACAATGTTGGGTATCATTATTGGTGTGGCGTCAGTGATTACTATGTTAGCTATAGGTCAAGGGTCAAAAAAGAGCATTCAGGCGGAGATTAGCGAGATGGGCTCAAACATGATTATGATACAACCCGGAGGAGATATACGTGGGGGAGTTCGTCAAAGTGCGGACGATATGCAGACGTTAAAGTTAGAAGATTATCAAAACATTGTTGACGAGACCCGTTACGTTTCTTATACTTCGCCAAGTGTGAACAGCAGTGGGCAAGTTATCTATGGAGCAAACAATGCACCGACCACTATTTACGGTATTACCCCTGATTATATGGAAATCAGGCGATACAAAGTAGAAGACGGCGAAATGTTTACTGAAAGAGACATTACTACGGCGGCTAAGGTATGCGTGGTTGGAAAAACTGTTGTTGACAATCTTTTTCCGGGAGGTGAGAATCCTGTAGGTAAAGTGATACGTTTCCAGAAGCTCCCGTTTGTTATTGTCGGAGTACTTGAAAGCAAAGGATATAACAGCATGGGGATGGACCAAGATGATTTGATATTTGCACCATACACTACTATTCAGAAAAAAGTCTTGGCCATTACCCATTTGCAAGGTATTACATGTTCTGCGCTGAAAGAAGAGTATACCGAGCAAGCGATAGATGAAATCTCCGACATCCTGAGGAGAAATCATAAGTTGAAAAGCACAGATGATGATGATTTCACGATTCGAAGTCAGCAAGAACTTAGTAGTATGCTTACATCTACAACAGACATGATGACTATACTTCTTGCTGCTGTTGCTGGCATTTCTTTGTTAGTCGGAGGTATTGGAATTATGAATATTATGTATGTCTCCGTTACAGAAAGGACGCGAGAAATAGGTTTGAGAATGAGTATTGGTGCAAAGGGTATTGATATTCTTGCACAATTTTTAATTGAGTCTATTTTGATAAGCGTAACAGGAGGGCTGATAGGAGTTTTGATGGGTGTGGGTTCCTCTTTACTTGTGAATCGCATAGCTCATTTTCCTATTTATATTCAATCTTGGAGCGTACTATTATCTTTCGTGGTTTGTACAGCCACCGGAGTTTTCTTCGGTTGGTATCCGGCGAAGAAAGCAGCTCAACTTGACCCGATAGAAGCACTACGATATGAATAATTTCCATTATTATATAAATGGAAAGCCAAGAATAGAAAAAACAGAATCACATGCGACGGTAGTTTCGGCTTCGTCGAAAGTGAAAAAGTATGGATATGGCAGGGAAAGGCTGCTTGGAAGTCATGAAATCATGCTCGATAGCGGCCTTTCATTTAGTTTAACGTGAGTTCGACATAAGATATAAATTGCTTCTCCGAGAGATAGGGACATAGCAATAAAAGCATTATTGTATGGCGGATGATTTTTGCGAGAAACAA
>CAZOKT010000166.1:0-5431 GCA_964580505.1 uncultured Parabacteroides sp.
CCCACGCAGTTGTAAATAATCTCTATCGTCTGCCTGTGACCGCCTTGCGCTTTCTCCCCTTTATGGACATAAATTTTATCTATAAAGGTTCTGACCACCTCTGGTGTCAACGCTGTTAGTTCAGTATATTTTTTTACAAGTCTGATAAATTTTCCTATATCCTCCTCACTCTTTTTAACTTCGTCGAGTTCAAAGCGCAGTTCTTTTACCTTCTCGGTAAGTTCTGACTGCTCTTTTTCATAAGTTTGCGACAGCTTTTTAAACCTTTCCTCCGTAAGGTTTCCGCACACCTTATCTTCGTACAGGCTCTGAATTATCTTATCGAGTACTGCTATACGCTTTTCAGCTTCTCCACACTCCTTTTGCTTATCAGACAACTCCTTTGTAGTTTTTCTTTTGCTTTTTTCCTGAAGCATTGCCACAAACACACGTTCATTATCCCTTGCCATGCCGAGAACTCGCCTCAAATCTTCAAGTACGATTTCTTCAACAGCGTGAAGCGTTATGTAGTGGGACGAGCATTGACTATGCTTTTCCTTGCGATAAGAAGCGCAATTAAAACAGTCCTTTTCCTTGCCGCGGTGCCTGTTGAGATACATTTTACTGCCGCAATCGGCGCAATACAATAGCCCCGAAAATACGCTCATCTCGCCGTCAATGGATAATCTACGCTTTACACCTTCCCTCAATTTTTGGACGGTATCAAAAGTATCTTTATCGATTATAGGCTCATGCGTATTCTCAAACACAACCCAGTCCTCTTTCGGAAGAAAAACCACAGAATGGCTCTTATACGACTTCTTCTTTGTACGGAAGTTTATCGTATGCCCCAAATATACCGGATTAGAAAGTATACGTCTGACGGCTGTCACCGTCCATATTTCAGGGTGATCTACCTTTTCAAGGTTATATTTCCATCCTACTTTATGCTTCCACACAACAGGCGAAATCGCGCCTTCCTCATTTAGCTTTTTTGTTATTTGAGCAGGACCATATCCCTTAACGCACATAGCATATATGTTCCGTATTATCCTTGCCGCTTCTTCCTCTATGTGCCAATTCCCGTCAGAATCTTTCGTATAGCCGTATGGCGGGCAATTTGTAAGACTTTTACCCGAATTTCCCTTCGCGCGTAATACAGCTCTTACTTTTTTGCTCGTGTCTTTTGCATACCATTCGTTCATTATGTTACGAAAAGGTGTAAAATCGCTGTCATTTTCCACCATATTGTCTACACCGTCATTGACAGCAATAAAGTGAACACCAGCCTCGCCGAAGTAAACTTCGCTATAATACCCGACTTTGAGATAATCCCTACCGAGGCGGGACATATCTTTGACAATTATGGTACCGACACGCCCCGCATCGACATCGCGAATGAGTTCCTGAAAGCCAGGACGATTGAAGTTTGTCCCCGAAAATCCGTCGTCCGTATAGAATTTAGGATTTGAGTATCCGTGACTTTGCGCATAATCGCCAAGCATTTTCTTTTGATTAACGATACTGTTGCTATCCCCCTTTTCGCCGTCGTCCACACTCAACCTGCAATAAAGCGCAGTTATCGTATCCATTGTCGCACCGACTTTCATTTATACTCCTCCTATGCCCCGTTTGCTAAATCATTTAAAAGCAACCTTTTGACTTTACTCTCGACTCTTTCCGTGGCATCATCAGATTGTCTGATAACCACCGAATATGTCATCCTGCCTATTTTCTTTATGTAACTATATCGATTCTGCTCCAATTCCATCTCCTTATCGTTTGATACTGCAGAACCGCCTGACAATCCTTCTTGAACAAACACACTGTATTTGTCTTATATCGTATATATACTATATATGTTTTCCCGACAATTGTCAAGCAATGCAGCTATTTTTAGCTCAAAATAGAAATTATCATTATAATGCTCTGTACAAGCAACAGCGCTGGCGTTGCCCAAAACAGAAACTTTCTAAACCCACGCTCAAATGAAATATCTTCTTTGACTTTAACGATTTCCTTTTCTGTTTCTTTAATCGTTTCGCCAAATAGCTTTAATAGCTCATCGACCTTTTTCTGTAAATCTTTTACAGCCGATTCAATCGCCTTTCCCGTAGCTATTTGCGCTGCCTGAGTTATCCTCTCCATCCCCGCCGCTTGATTCGCTATCAGCCTTTCGAGCCTTGCTGTCACGCTCTCTACCCTCTCTTTCAAGCTGCTCACGAACTTTCCGTTGCTCTCTGTTAAATCTTTCACTTTCAGCGTCAAGTCCATTACTTGCACATTCAGCCGCGAAACTAAGTTGTTGCATTTCTCGTTCGATAGCGCTAAGGCCTTCTGCAATAATCCACCCTGCGTTACAGCCAAAAGATTGTCTACTGCTGCGTTTAACTCCATAAGCGACTGATTGTCCGTTATTATTTCGTCCTCGTCGTCCAAAATTTGGCGCGGACTTTTGCCTGTAATTTTGTTTTCCAATCCTCTTTAACACCTCGCTTTTTGTATAATTTGTTCCGAGTTTTGCCCCTCGGACAGGTTTGCTTTTATTCGGATGCAAATAGGAATAATCCTTACCGCTCCGCGTAATTTCCACCCCATAACATCGTTTCAGGTAGCTTTTGAATTCCTGCTCATTGCGTGATTCACCAATACTTTCTTGTATTACCTCACGCAATTCCTCTTTCCAACTCGTTCCGCCTTTCAGCTTGATATGCCGCTCTTGCGATGTCCTTTTGTTCTTCGCTTTCTTCCGCCAGTCGGTATAACTGAATCCGTATTTCTCACCAATGCGGTTCGCCTCGTCCTTCATTCTACCGTATTCATCGGAAGTGATGTGCAGCTTTCTACCTGTGATGGGATTTACCGCATTGACAACAATATGGCTATGTACTGTCTTTGTATCGGTATGAGTGGCAATCACGCATTCGTGTTCAGGAAATAGAAGCTGTGCCATTTCTTCCGCATAGCGCTGTGCTTGCCGTGGGCTTACATTGTCCTGCCTTGCACACGATAGCTTGATATGATAATACTTTCTTTCGTCAAATTTTTTTCCTTTACCGAACAAGTTTTGAGTATCGGTAAATTGCTTTGCGTAATCCTCATCCTCAAAGAGATTGCGTACCGATACTAACTCCGCTTTATTCTTGTCCGTGATGTACGCTATCACCTTCTTGGGTGTTGCTTTACCTGACGAACATTTGAACAGCGGCATTGTTCTCCTCCCATTTCGCTTAAAACATAAGCATATAAGTTCTTAATTTCTGCAAGCGTTGACAACAGCTCCGCCTCAACCGCCACGCCGAAATAATTTGCCCTCACGAGCTGATTGAGATTATTCCCTTGCCGCTTCAATTCCATCAATACCTCTCCGACATTTGGAATAACTACGACAGGCTTTTCCGTGACAGCTCGGATAATGAACGCAGTCATTGTCAGTCCGCTTGCCTTGATTTTTTCATCTATCAATTGCTTCTCCGCCTCCGTCACCCTAAACGTATAAGCAAAAGGTCTTGTTCTGTTTCCTATAATCCTTCACCTCCAAAAAGAGTACATTAAACCATCGGGGTCTTAGGGGATACCCCTAACGAGGCGACTTGAAAAGTCGGCGTTTGGCAAGCCAAATGCGTACCTCGCTATCCGCAAAATCGTAAGATTTTGCTTCCGATTTATATTCCGCATTTTACAGCCTTATCGTTCTGACGGCTACGCTGTTTTACACGGAAATCATCTCCTTCCAATCTTATAACTCTTGTCGACATTTCGTTTACACGCTCGATTATCGCCTTATCAAGACTAAGTTTACTTGCAAGTTCCTCCATCGCATAATTGCTACTGAAAACCGTCGGCCGCATGGAATTGTACCGCGCATTTATCATCTCAAAAAGTTTTTCCTCCGCCCATTTTGCTGCGCTGCGATTGTATTCCCTACCGATAAACTCTTTACCAAAATCGTCCAAAAAGGCAAAATCGTACGTCATAAGTTTCTGCATTATGTCTATTTCCCCCCTGCCTTCTCCACCGTACCCCGCTCGTATTTCGACAAGTATCCTCGCAAAATTCGTATAAACACAGCGGTAACCTTTATGCAACAACTCGTTGCAAATACAGGCCGTTATGTGAGTTTTTCCCGATGAATTATCCCCATAAAAGTACAGTCCGATGTTGTCCCTTACAACTTCAGCAGCGTGTTCAACATATCGTTTTGCTTTCTCATAGGCAGTACGATTATTCTCTGTTATTACCGCCGTTGACAACCGACAATTCTTATATCTGTCACCCATAAGCGAAAACCTTTGACGGTCATAAAACTCTTCAACATTTCGACGTGTCGCTTCAATCTCCTTATCTTTTTTTATCTTTTCACTTTGGCACTTGCAAATACAACGAACACAGAACATCTTGTCCTCTGAAACGTAAACTCGCAATGTGTGGCAGATTTTACATCTCGGAAGTCCGTCCTTGTCCAAATACTCGTCATCCCTCAAAGGCATTATAACTTTTTCAAAAAAACTATTCAGACTTACACCCTTCATCATTCATCCTCACGTTTGTATTTTTCCGCATCGATTTCAGGCTTTGGAGGTAATAAAGAATACTTGTTCTGCTCGTTCCGCACCCAATTCCTGATTGCTGCCTTCCAATCCTTCATTGGTGTTTTGCCCACGCGCCAACCGTTGCTTTCATAGTAATCGTAAAACCTGTGCGCATCCACCTTAAAATCATTCTCACCACAATAAGCAATAATATCGTCTATTGATGGTTTCCGAAAACAATTAGACTTTCGTCCTTGAATGGATGGTGCAATACTTTCTACTACATTATCTTCGCTTAATCTATCTTCTTCTATCTTATCTTCGGTTGTCGAATGGTTGTCATTTGGTTGACAAGTGGTTACCATCAGGTTGTCATGTATGCAGTTTGTTGTCGCCTTTTCCGCATACACCCCGTTTTCAAGCAAAATCAGTTGAGCCTTTTCCTCCGTAAATACGGTAGGGTGAGAACGATCGCGCCGTAACGTATTATGTATTTTCCAGTGTTTGATTACCGCTACGCCGTTCTTTAACATAAGGACGAACCTTTTTTCAACAAGAAGTTTGAGATCGCTTTCGTCTGCACCGATATAATCTCTAATTCGCTTGGGATTGCCGACAAACCCCTCATCATCCGCATTAACGACAAGATGGAAGTACAATGCCTGTGCCGACAAGCACATATCTAAAAAAGCGTCTGTATCCAACACTTTTTTGCTCAACATTCGTTTTTCTGCCACCTCAATATCCTCCTCCGCCATAGACCTTTCTTATCCTCTGCGTGGACACATTCGGACAAGGATTATATACAGTCATCTGTTCATTGATTTTATCTAAATTATGCCTCATTCAGTTGCCCCTCTTATTACTGCTTTATACTATCCCTATGGAACGAACATATTGCAGTTGGTCTTAATTATGTC
>CAZOKT010000167.1:0-5378 GCA_964580505.1 uncultured Parabacteroides sp.
ATAACGCCGATGGTACTGCGCAACAGTGGGAGAGTAGGTAACTGCCGGTTTTTGGTATTAAATTAAGAGTCGCTGGTTCTGAGAATAGAACTGGCGATTTTTATTTTATTCCCTAGATACGTTTTAATGAAATAGTTGTATATTGAATTGTTTTAAAATGAAAACGATGAAAAATGCACTGGCTTATTTACATGAACAATTAGATGCTTTTTATCCAGAAGAAGTTAATGCATTGATTCGTTGGATTATGGAGGAGGTATGTCATCTTCCGCCTTATCGGTTGTTGTTAGCTGAAAGTGTTTTGTCAGAAGAACAACGAACTAAGATTGAACAATTGACAGAGCGATTAGTACGACAAGAACCTATCCAATATATTATGAATGGAACGTATTTTTGTGATTTGCCTTTTTATTTGACACATGACGTCTTGATTCCTCGTTTTGAAACAGCAGAGTTGGTAAAAGAAATAATTGTAGATTATGCAAAGACTCAGTCTGTTCGTATTTTAGATATTGGAACAGGAAGTGGCTGTATAGCTATAAGTTTGTCCATCTCATTACCAGATGCGATTATTGAAGCTTTGGATATTTCAGAAGCGGCTTTGCAAGTAGCAAAGAAAAATGCAGAGATAAACCATGCGAATGTGCATTTCATAAGACAAGATATCTTGACTGATTCTGTATTGGATGTTTTAGGATTGTATGATTGTATAGTAAGCAATCCACCTTATGTTACGGAACGAGAGAAAAAGACGATGGCTCGGAATGTTCTAGACTATGAACCGCATGTAGCTCTGTTTGTACCTGATGATGATCCATTATGCTTTTATCGAAGAATTGCGCAATTGGGGCATCAACATTTGCGAGAGAAAGGAAGATTATATTTTGAAATTAATGAGCAATATGGAAAGGAGATGCTTTGCTTATTGGAACGAGAAGGTTATAGAAATATTGAACTGAAACGAGATTTTTATGGAAAAGATCGCATGATAAAAGCTGAACTATGAAAGAAATATCAGAACAGGAAATGTTGCATAAATTGGCTGCTTATTGCTCTTCGGCAGAGCGTTGTGTAAAGGATGTCAAGAAAAAAATACAATTGGCAGGCTTTGCAGAAGATGCAAGTGAGCGGATAATCACTCGTTTGAAACAGGAAAAGTTTATTGATGAGAGGCGTTTTGCGCAGGCTTTTGTGAATGATAAGTTGCGTTTCAACCAATGGGGGCGCATAAAGATCGCTTATGAATTGAAGCGCAAAGCAATTCCTTTATCTTATGTGGAAAACGCGCTTGTTTCTTTGGATGAAAATATTTATAATCAGGTTTTAATGTCGTTGTTAAAAGCGAAGCAGAAAATGTTGAAGAAAGCAAACTCTCGTGAACTATGTGCTAAGTTGTTTCGTTTTGCTTCCAGTCATGGATTTACTTCTCCGGAAATCAATCGCTGTCTTAAAGATTTAGGATATGGGATGGGCGAAGAGTGTTCAGACTTTATGGAATGATTTGTTAGAGCTTTTCTTTCCAAATGTGTGTCATCTTTGCGGTATGCCATTGGTGAGAGGTGAACAACAGATATGCATGTATTGTTTATGTAAATTGCATTATGCTGAAGATTCGGATCCTAAACAAATCGCTTCAATTTTTATAGGACAATCGGAAATTCGTGAGGCAGGAAGTTATTTCCGCTTTGAAAAAGGAGGTCTTGTACAGCGATTGATTCATGAGCTGAAATACTATGATAATAAAGAATTGGCTTATTGGTTGGGACGTTGGGCTTTTTTGCATTTTATGGAAAAGGAAAGTAGTTTGTGTAATGTAGATATTTTATTGCCAATACCGTTGCATAGGAGCAGATTAAAGAGGCGTGGTTATAATCAATCCGAATGGATAGCCAAAGGAATTAGCTCGGTTCTTTCCGTGCCTATCGATACGACGTCTGTAATCCGAAAAGTTAAAACACAAACTCAAACAAAACGTTCTTTCTATGAACGTTGGAGTAATATGCAGGAAGTTTTTGAATTAAGAGATAATTCAAATCTCATTGGTAAACGAGTACTTTTGGTTGATGATGTGTTAACCACCGGTTCTACGCTTAATTCGTGTGCAAATGTGCTAAACGACGTAGAGGAAATTTGTTTGTCTGTATTTACATTGGCTCGCGTATGAAAAATATGTTTTTGAGCAGGTCTTGAAAAATAAGGAGAAATAAGATAATATATATCCATTAGTTTCCTTATTTTTGCACGATAAATAAAATAGATATGGAGGATTGTATGAAAACACTGGAAAGATTAGTAGCGGAAAAATTGCTGAAGATTAAAGCCGTAAAGTTGCAACCTGCCAATCCTTTTACTTGGGCTTCAGGTTGGAAATCTCCTATTTATAATGATAACCGCAAGACGCTCTCTTATCCATCCGTGCGTACATTCATTAAGTTGGAATTAGCACGTATGGTGAGCGAAAAGTATGAAAACGTAGAAGCTATTGCAGGTGTTGCTACTGGAGCTATTGCACAAGGCGCATTGGTGGCTGATTTGTTAGGCCTGCCTTTCGTGTATATTCGCTCGACTCCTAAAGACCATGGTTTGGAAAACTTGATTGAAGGTGAATTGAAGCCCGGTTCGAAAGTAGTGATTGTTGAAGATTTGGTATCAACGGGCGGAAGCAGCTTGAAAGCCGTGCAAGCTGTCCGTAATTTTGGATGTGATGTAATAGGCATGGTAGCCATATTCACTTATGGATTCCCAGTGGCAATTGAAGCATTTAAAGAAGCAAAAATCACATTGAATACATTGAGTAATTATGATGCCGTTCTGGATGAAGCTGTTCGTACAGATTATATTGATGAATCGGAAATCGAAGTGCTTCAAGAATGGAGAAAGAATCCGGCAGCTTGGGATCCAGACAAATAAATATTATTGAGATAATTGAATGACTGAATTTGTAAGTGAGATTAAAATAATCCCGCAAAATGCTGAACAAATCTTTATTATGCTGTCAGATCTTTCCAATTTGGAGCGAATCAAAGGCCGTATTCCTCAAGGTAAAGTAAAGGACTTTGAGTTTGATTCAGACTCTTGTAGCTTCTCGGTTAATCCGGTAGGCAAGATTACTTTCCGAATTGTGGATAGGGAACCGAATAAAACGATAAAGTTTGCCACAACAAACTCGCCTGTTCCTTTATTCTTATGGATTCAATTAAAGCAAGTAGGTGAAATGGATACACGAATGCGTTTGACAGTTCGTGCTGAGTTGAATCCGTTAATCAAGCAAATGGTATCCAAGCCGTTGCAAGATGCGGTGGATAAGATCTCAACTGTTTTGGCTGCATTGCCTTATTAAGCGCTTTTTGAAAGAAAAATTTATGCTTATAAACCTGAAATTTATAAGCATAAATTTCGGATTTTATAATTAGAAAATGTCAGAAACATGGGCATGAATTTTGGAGGGATAAGCATGGCTCAGAAACTTTGGGAGAAGAATGTACAGGTCGATCATGAGGTCGATGTGTTTACGGTCGGGAAAGATCGAGAGATGGATCTTTATCTGGCAAAATATGACGTGTTAGGTTCGATGGCGCATATTACGATGTTGGAAAGTATCGGTTTATTGCAAAAGTCGGAGCTGGATGTTCTATTAGAAGAACTGAGGGCGATTTATGCCATAGCAGAGCGTGGTGAGTTTGTCATAGAAGACGGAATCGAAGATGTGCATTCGCAAGTAGAGTTGATGTTGACTCGCAAATTGGGCGATATCGGAAAGAAAATCCATAGCGGACGTTCACGTAATGACCAAGTATTGTTGGATTTGAAGTTGTTTACGCGTGCCGAGATTCAGAAGATTGTTGGTTTGACAAACGAATTATTTACGGTTTTGCAAGCACAAAGTGAACGTTATAAAGTCATCCTCATGCCCGGTTATACGCATTTGCAGATAGCGATGCCTTCCTCTTTTGGGCTTTGGTTCGGGGCTTATGCAGAGAGTTTGGCGGATGATTTGCAATTGATGCAAGCGGCTTATAAGATTTGTAATCGGAATCCGTTAGGCTCGGCGGCCGGATACGGCTCTTCTTTCCCGTTGAACCGCCAGATGACAACTGATCTTTTGGGCTTTGATTCGATGGATTATAATGTGGTTTATGCGCAGATGGGGCGTGGGAAGATGGAGCGTACCGTGGCGTTTGCTTTGGCAAGTATTGCGGGGACCTTGTCTAAGCTTGCTTTCGATGCTTGTATGTTTAATAGCCAGAATTTCGGATTCATCAAACTTCCGGCGCAATTTACCACAGGTTCCAGCATTATGCCGCATAAAAAGAATCCGGATGTATTCGAATTGACACGTGCAAAATGCAATAAGATACAAGGATTACCTAACCAGATAACGCTGATTTGCAATAATCTTCCTTCAGGATATTTTCGTGATTTGCAGATTATTAAAGAAATATTCTTGCCTGCATTCGGTGAAATGGAAGATTGTTTACGGATGGTGACTTATATGATGCGCGAAGTGCAAGTGAACGAGCATATATTGGATGATGATAAATATGCGTTGCTTTTTAGCGTAGAAGAGGTAAATCGGTTGGTGCTCTCCGGTGTGCCTTTCCGTGATGCTTATAAACAAGTGGGATTAGCAATCGAGGCCGGACAATTTGTAGCGGAGAAGCAGATTCGCCATACGCATGAAGGAAGCATAGGCAATTTGTGCAATCCGCAAATAGCAGCTTTGGTGCAAAAGACGATAGAAGGTTTTAATTTCGGATATGTGCAAGAGGCTGAAAGTAAATTATTAAATCGTTAAGTTGTGCGTAGGATATTCTTTTTATTTATTCTCCTTTGTGTATTCTCTTGTACAACTGAGGATAATTTTCCTTATGCAACTGTATATTTGGAATTGGATTTAACGTATGAAGATAAGGATTTGAAAAATTCTATGGCATATAAGACCTATATTTATGGTCAAACTTCTGGATTAAGCTCTTATGAGCGTACGGGATATGGTGGAGTGCTTGTATATCATGATATTTTTGGATATAGCGCTTATGATTTGGCTTGCCCTTATGAGTTACGAGCAACGACTCGTGTCGAGGTTGATGAAACCCAATTTAAAGCAGTTTGCTCAACGTGTGGCTCAGAGTTTGGATTGTATGAGAATTCAGGTGCTGTATTGCAAGGTCCTGCAACTCAGGGATTACATCAATATTCTGTAAGCCAAAGCGGGAATAAAATCTATGTGAGTAACTAATTTCTCTGGAAAAAGTTTTGTAGTATAAAAAAAATATCTACTTTTGCACTCGCAACTGGAATAAATGATCCGAGTGTAAAAATAATGCGGAAGTAGCTCAGTTGGTAGAGCATAACCTTGCCAAGGTTAGGGTCGCGGG
>CAZOKT010000168.1:0-5371 GCA_964580505.1 uncultured Parabacteroides sp.
ATGCACAATGCTTTTTCGATACACATCGCAAAGATAACCAAGTACACATTCTAACTGTAAACTATTCCCTTCAAAATATAGTTATATTCCGATTGAAGTATAGACATATTTCAACAAAAAGGTCGTTACATTTTATCCATCCTTACTCATTGTCCGAAAAACAATCTCATTTAGAATGCATAATGTTTTAAAAATATGTAACTTTGCAATCGACTGACTTAATCAATAAAGAAACAAATGAAAAAAGAATTTATTTTAGGGCTGCTCCTGATGCTGTGCTGCTTTCAGTTAGTTCAAGCTCAGGACTCTGTTGTCATACTCCCTCACGAAGAGATTATTCTGCCTGTTACGGTGCAAGAAGCAAGTGATACCCTCTTTACGGTAAGCGAAAAGGAACTTCCTGACCTGCGCATCCGTTTGCAACAACTCAACGCCGAATATATCACCCCGAAGAAACCAACCGAAAAACTACTGCGCCTCTTGAATAAAGACGTTTTGGAGATGAGTCCCAAAGCACTTGCATTACTTGCAGCAAAGAATGACACCACGAACCGATTCGACGCATCGGTTACCTTTCGGGATACGGTGATTGCAGACCCCATCTTCATGCCATTGCTCTTCAGAGGTAAGCATCTCCCCAAGGATTTAACTTTTTACGATAAGAATCTTTTTGCTCCCCGATACACGCCACGCCCTTTATGGAAAGGAGACTCTATCTTTACAGACTATACAAGGACACGGGAGGCGGAGCAAGAAATAGCTGCTTATATGGAGCGGAACTACCCTGCCTATTTCCGCTATTCCGAACGTTCGTTGCCCAAAGAAGCTGTTAAACCCCAAATTGTAGAGAAAGACTTGGATAAGAATTTCCCACTAAAGGTAGAACGTGAATTGAACGTAGAGGAGATAGGCGCACCGGCAAAGTTCATCCCAGAACGCCGCTATTGGACATCGAGTTTTGAAAGCACCTTGCAATTCGCCCAAAATTATGTATCGCCTAACTGGTATAACGGAGGAAATAGTACGTTAAACCTGAATAATCGTGAATACCTGACTTATAATTACGAAAAGGATCGCGTGAAAATCACCAATGAATTCGAACTGAAAAACAATATTTATACGGCCCCAAATGACACGCTGCGCAATTACAACGTGGGTGACGATTTGTTCCGCATCCATAGCAATGTGGGTTATCAGGCCTTCTCTAAATGGTATTATACGTTCGATTTTGAATTCAAGACGCAAATATTCAGCAGCTACGAAGAGAACTCGGATGTAAAGAAAGCCGGTCTCCTCTCTCCGTTCAGCTTTACTATCGGTCTCGGTATGAAATACGATTTGAGCAAGACCTTCGAGAAGAAGAACAAATCTCTGGCATTTAATGTCAATATCGCACCGTTATCCTATACCTATCGCAAGACTATCGACGAAGACATCAAGCTGGAAAGCCATTTCCAAGTCAAAAAAAATGGAGAATATCCAACTTCGGAAAATCTATTCGGTGCGACCATTAGTGCAACCCTCGATTTCAAGTTCAATCGGAATGTAAGCTGGTATTCGCGTTTCTATTACAATACAAGCTATCAACGTATCATAGGAGAATGGGAAAACCGTTTCTCTTTCGCATGGAGCCGTTTCTTTTCAACCAATATCACAATGAATATGCGTTATGATGATGGGGTAGCCAAGAATGAAGACTTCGATAGCTATCTTCAAATAAACGAATTACTTAGTTTGGGATTCAACTATAAATGGTAGGATTGCAAACGGGGATACATATTTTAACACGATTGTAACATTATAGATTTTCAACCGTTTACCAACTATTTTCCCCGATTGCACAAAAAAGTGCTTGCCTATTCGGATTTTATATCTACTTTTGCACTCGGGTAAGTCCTACACGGCATGCTCCCTCGGAATCCCCCAGGGCTTGACCGCAGCAAGGGTACTTGGTTGTAGCGGCGCGATGTAGCCAGCTTACCCGCTTGCCTCTTTAGCTCAGTTGGCCAGAGCACGTGATTTGTAATCTCGGGGTCGTTGGTTCGAATCCGACAAGAGGCTCGAGGATGAGCGAGGAAAGACTAATACTTTTCTCGCTTTTCCATTATACAAACCCCCAAAAACCATATTTTATGAAAGTATTATTGGTAAATGGAAGTCCGCACCATAAAGGATGTACTTTTACAGCATTGCAAGAGATTGACAAAGAACTCAATAAAGCAGGTATCGAAACAGAAATCTTCTGGATAGGCATTCGTCCTATTTCCGGATGCATGGGATGCAACCAATGCTTAGAAAGCGGAAGATGTATCTTGACTGATACCGTAAATCTTTTCCTTGATAAAGCTGAAAAAGCCGATGGCTTTGTGTTTGGTTCACCTGTGCATTTTGCCTCGGCAACAGGAGCATTGACCTCTTTCATGGACCGTGCTTTTTATGGACGTGCCACATTGTTTGCAAATAAACCTGCAGCCGCAATAGCAAGCTGTAGGCGAGGCGGATCATCAACAACATTCGACCAACTGAATAAATATTTCACCATCAGCAATATGCCGGTTATTTCCTCCAACTATTGGAATACCGTTCATGGAAATACTCCGGAAGAGGTAGTACAAGACATCGAAGGCTTGCAAACCATGCGTATCTTAGGACGTAATATGGCATGGATTTTAAAATGTATTACAGCTGGAAAAGAAGCAGGTATAAATCCGCCAGCTTTCGAAGCACGTACCAATACGAATTTTATTCGATAAACCTTCTAACTTTCTTTCATATGCAGAGTAGTAAATGATTATTTTATCAGAAAAGAGTTTTTTAGAACCAAAAGGCATGATTTATTGAAATTATTTTATATTTTTGTTACACCAAAATATCAATTTCTACGGGGCGCATGGGTAAGGGAAGCAAAAGTCTGATTTTTTATGTGATTATGGTGTTGGTTTTTGGTGCATTAATGTATTTTATTGCACGCGAGGGAGAATCTCAGCAACTGGACAATGCCATTTTATTAACCACCAATGCTCCAAATGACCTAACGGAGGGTTTTAATGTCTTCCGGAATCTGCTATTTAATCATATCCAATCCAATTTAGGCATTTTACTTTTACAAATCATCGTCATTCTTTTGACTTGCCGGTTGTTCGGATGGTTATTTATGAAAATTGGACAACCGACCGTGATAGGCGAGATTGTTGCCGGTATAGTTTTGGGACCTTCCATTTTAGGAAACTTATTTCCGGAAGTTTCCGCATTTCTTTTCCCTATCGAATCACTTCAAAATATCAATATACTTAGCCAATTTGGTCTTATCCTATTTATGTTTGCTATCGGGATGGAGCTGAACATTACTGAAGTGCGCCAAAAACTGAAAGAGACTATTCTCATTAGCCATACGAGTACTATATTCCCTTTTTTCTTAGGTATGGTTACGGCATATTTCCTCTATCATAAATATGCGTATGAAAGTACGCCGTTCTTATCCTTTGCTTTGTTTGTAAGCATTTCGTTGAGTATTACAGCATTCCCCGTTTTAGCTCGTATCATCCAAGAGAAAGGCTTAACGAAAACCCATCTTGGGACATTGTCTTTGGCAAGCGCCGCCAATGGAGACATTACGGCATGGTGCCTATTGGCCGTAGTTGTTGCAATTGCTCAAGCCGGAACCATGCTGAGTGCAATCTATAATATTGTATTCTCAATGGTCTATCTTCTGATTATGGCTTTCGTCATTAGGCCATTTCTACAAATGATAGGCAATGTTTATCACAATAAAGAAGTGGTGGACAAGGGATTGGTCGCATTGATGTTCCTTTTGTTGATTACATCTTCGTATCTCACCGAAATACTCGGTTTGCACGCACTTTTCGGAGCATTCATTGCAGGCGTAGTCATGCCAGATAATATGAAATTTCGGAAGATTATGACAGAGAAAGTGGAGGATGTCTCATTAGCGTTATTCCTGCCGCTGTTTTTTGTTTCAACGGGACTCCGAACAGAACTCGGTCTGCTTGACAGCCCCGAACTATGGACGATGTGCGGCATTTTTATCTTCGTGGCCATACTTGGAAAATTTGGAGGAACTTTGGTTGCCGCCCGATTTGTAGGTGAAAACTGGAAAGACAGTTTATATATCGGAGCGTTAATGAATACAAGAGGATTGATGGAGTTGGTTGTCCTGACAATCGGTTACGACATGAAAATCCTTACACCACCTATTTTCGTAATATTGGTGTTGATGACGTTAGTTACTACCTTCATGACGACACCGTTGATTTCGTTCATCCAATTCTGCTATCGAAAACGCGAACGATATCTTTCCCAAAAATCTGTACACCCTACCAAACCCGGTGTTTTTCGGGTATTACTCTCGTTTGGCCGTGCAAGCAACGGGCAAGTCATGCTTGACGTAGCGCACCAAATGTTCGCGCATCGGAAAGACAAGCTGGAAATTACAGCACTGCATTTAACCGTTGGTCCCGAAGTGAACCCGATGCATGCCGACAACTTCGAGGAGGTCAGCTTCGGACCTATTCTCTATGGTGCACAAAAGTTGGGGATCCCGCTGCACACACGATACGAAATTTCGAATAATGCCGGACAAGACATCTGTAATATAGCCAATCAAGAGGGGTTTGACTTCTTACTTGTAGGTGCAGGAATCACCATGAGCGATCTCCCGACAGACATTGCCGCTACGCGTTATCGTTCCTACTTTTTTTACCGTTTCTTGCGTCGATTCCGCGCTTCTAAATCGTGGTTCTACACGAATGAACTCCTGAAAGATAAGACAAAAACATTTATAGAACAGAGCAATTGTCCGGTCGGAGTATTTGTAAATCGCCAGTTCGTCAAGGCTACGCATACCCTTATTCTTATTCGTTCAGAAGAAGACTTGTTCCTATTGAATTACGCAGAATCTTTACAACAAACTACGTTCACAGAACTTGCCATTCTTGATATGTCGAATAAGAAGCATGATGAATCTGAGGCTATTAAGTCGTCACTAACAGCGTTCACCGATTTTCGCCGCAAAGGACACATCTTGGAGGAACACGGCCTCACAGCCAATTTGCTCGGGAACTACAATTTTATGTTGGTTAGTTATCACACATGGAATATTATTTCTGACACCGAAAAAGAGGCTCTCCAAAAGATGCCTTCTACCTTGATATTAAGCAGAAAAAAATACTCATAATATAACGTGAGTTCGATAATATGCTTGAAGACAAGCTCCATAAGCATCGGGCAAAGTTAGTCCAGAAGTAACTGTCCACGAGCTGCTTGGAAAAGCCGGATACCGCTGGAACTACAATCACCGTTTCCGAAGAGGAACAAGCCTAAAATTTCAGAGTGCATGAAGCGGTAAGTTCAA
>CAZOKT010000169.1:0-5352 GCA_964580505.1 uncultured Parabacteroides sp.
CCGGAACTACAATCACCGCATCTGAAAAGGAACAACCCTTAAAATTTCAGAGTACATGAAGCGGTAAGTTCACGCACTCTGAAGTTAGTAAGTTCAAGGTGTATGAAATTTTAAGTTCAGAGTCCATGAAGTTATAAGTTCATGCACTATGAAGAGAATAGATGCGATAAAAAGCAGAAAAAGGCTGTTTAAAGAGCCATAGAAAGCATCCGGAATCGGCATTTCCATCGGGTAATGAACAGGGAACCGTTCTCCTGTCGTAATCTGCTTTCCTAAATCGAACTCACGTTATAATCCTTGATAATAAAACAAAGTCCGCCGGCGTTTATTTATAATCGTAGGCCAGCGGACTTGTCTTACTTAGTTAAACACCACATCGATGTCGGTTCAATTAATAACCTTCGTTTTGCACCAAGTTTGGATTCAACGTTGCTTGGTCATATGGGATTGGATAAAGCTTCAGATGTTCGCTTGTAGTTGGTGTATGGTCCCACCAGGAATCCGTTAGGAACTTGCCGAAGCGAATCAAATCGGTACGACGTTTTCCTTCGAAAATGAACTCTCTTCCACGTTCCGCCAGTAACTCATCCATAGTTAAAGTTGCGGTTGTGTACATTTCGTTCGGCCAATCTTCAGCCGTAAACGCACGTTGGCGGCAAACATTTATCAAGTCAACAGCTTCTTGCGTAGCGACACCTCCATTCTGACGCATTAAAGCTTCAGCTTTGTTAAAATAAAATTCGGTTAAACGATAGAGTACCCAATCGTTTCCGTAATAGTTCGCGTCAGTCAGAGGACCGGGGTTATACTTGTTGAAGCGCGCTCCACTATTTTCCTCGCCTGTGTACATTGTAGATGTAATTGTATCTCCTTCACTATAACGTTTGATTTCTTTTACGAATACTAATGGTTGTCCGGTATATTCAGAAGTACCGACTACCGGTTCACCCGTGTCATAATCGTATTGTGGCCCTATCAACATCCAATCCTGTTTACGCAAGTCGTTATCTTCAAACATATCGTATGCTGAAGGAATTACTACAACCCCATCATTTCCATTGTCTGTGCCACCATAAATATAGCGTTGGTTAAAATGATAAAAATCACCTGCCCAACCGCACTTTATACCGGAAGCCATATAATCATAGGAAAGAACCAAGATATTTTCACGGGAATCTTCTGTATTAGTATTGCTAAACGGTTTATAGATGTCATCATCCAACTGCATCGTTCCGTTCTGTCCACCTCCTTCACCATTTATCAGGAGATCGCAGTAGGTGATACAGTCTGCCCAACGCGCCGTACCCGTCCATTCTTCTGCATTCAGATACAAAGTAGCCATCATTGCATAACCGGCAGCACGTGTGAAACGTCCGCAATTCTGTTCTTCTTGTGACAATAATGGCAGGTCATCCATGATTTCCAACATTTCGCTTTCAACAAAGTCGAATATTTCTTGGCGGCTGTTTGTCTCAGGCATTTCTGGGTCGCTGACTTTAGTTACAATCGGTGCATTTCCCCACAAATCCATAATTCCCAAATAGTAATAAGCACGGTTGGCTCGTAGCTCTGCAATATAAGCTGCACGGTCTTCTTCCGTAATATTCATGCTCTCAGCCGAGCGGTCTTCTAAATTTTGGATAGCATCATTACAGAAACCTAAGCCCATAAAGAATAAATCCCAAGCATCGCCAACCGTGGCGTGCATATTTGTCCAAGTATGGTAATGCAACTGTATCCATTGTGCATCATCATAACCGTGAGGACCTTTTACCGGCCAAGCCAATTGATCAGCCGACAATTCGTTCAATCTCCAGTAATTCTGGCGAGATTGACAAGCGAAAACGGCGCAACTATGCGTATATGGGCGCAATACAGCAGAGATTACTTCTGTTTCATTATTATAAAAGTTATCTGTTGTATTATCACTGTAAATGTGTTCCGTCAAATCCGTACAAGCACCTAACGTCAATGTTCCAAATGCTGCGATTCCTAACTTTATTATATTATTCTTCATTGCTTTATTCCTCTTTAAAATTTAACATTTAAACCTACACTGACACTTCTTGTCACCGGTGTACGACCACAAGATTCCATACTTGGTGCCATACCTGTATCATCCATTTCCGGGTTCAGACCATCATAGCCGGTTATTGTAAACAGGTCTGTTGCTGAAACGTATACACGGAAAGAAGGCCACTTCGGATCTTTATTCCGGAAGTTGTAGCCTAACGTGATGTTATCTAATCGGATGTAATTACCTTTCTCCAGATAATAGTCAGAATATTGATACGAAGCATTCACACCGTTTTCAAAGGTCGAATTCAATACATTGTAACCTGCCTGTAATGTTGTATAATTGGTATAGAACATATTCAAACGATTCAAAATATCATAATCAAAGCGTCCTTTGAACATGAACGAAAGGTCAAAGTTTTTATAGGTAAAGTTGTTTGTCCATGAGAGATACCACTTCGGCTGACCGTTACCGATAACCTGCTTATCGCTATCATCCATTTCAGAGGCATAAACGGCTTCTCCATCTTTATTGTAGAATAACCATTCCCCGTCTTCGTCAAAACCGGCAAATTTCTTTCCGTAGAAGTTACCGATTTCATCACCTGCATACAAACGAACGGCATTACCCAATGCACCGTAACCACCAATACTACCGAATTCCAGATAGTCTGCTGTACTATAAGAGAATTCGTTCAGCTTATTCGAGAATACTTTAGACATCGTAACAGTCGTTCTCCACTGAAAATCCTTATTGGCAATAGGAACGGCGTTTAATGTCAATTCCAAACCGGAACTGGAAATACTACCGATATTCAGTGTACTTGTAGAGTGGATATTTGCCGGAGAAGGAACAGTTACTCCTGTCATCAGCAAGTCGTCGGCCGTACGTTTGTAAACATCTAATGCCCCGGTGATGCGGTTATCCAATACACCGAAGTCCACACCAAAATTCCATTCTTTCTTCTTTTCCCAACGGAGGTCTTCATTCGGGTTACGGCTCGGTCCCCAAGTCTGAAGCCATTGTCCATTCGGGTTAAGATAGGCGTTACCACCGCTTAAAGTTACCATAGATTGATACGGATCGATTCCGGAATTACCGGTTACACCATAACCTACACGGAGTTTCAAGTTGGATAATACGTTTTGATTGTTCATGAACTCTTCATTCGATACATTCCATGCAACAGATACTGAAGGGAAGTTACCCCATTTATTGTTATCGCCAAACTTGGAAGAGCCTTCACGACGAATAGAAAACTGTGCCACATAGCGATCTTTATACACATAATTGACACGACCGAAAAAGGCGATCAGAGTTTCATCTTGTTTACTGCTCGACATACCGGCTTTGATAGCAGCATCACCATTCAAACCGCTTCCGGAACCCAAGTTATTGTCTTGTACGGCATCATTCAAGAAGCCATTGTTATTGGCACTAAAAGATTCCTCTACTTCATATTGGTAGCTGTAACCTACGATGGCATTCAGTTTATGCTCATCGGCGAATGTATGCGCATATTCAATGGTCGGCTCCAATGTCCGTTGCGTACTCATATAAGAACTCTTATAAGCATAACCGCCGCTGTTGTAACTTTCATAAGAGATACGTGAATCCAAATTATAATAACGGCGGTCTTTTTGGTCATCGCGTGTATAGCTTACGAATACCGAACCTTTCAATCCTTCAATCGGTTCGAAGATAACCTTACCGTCGAACGAGCTGGTAGTCTGTTGGCGGTCATACTGTTGCTCCGCTAAGCGGGCAACCTTGTTTTCATCTTTTGCATAATCTTCGAAGTAAGAACCATCTTCATTATAGATAGGATTGGTCGGATTGGCACGCAGGACGGCTTCCCACTCGCCATCACCACCCAGCAAATTCATATTGCCGTAGTTCAAGCTGATGTTGGTCTGGAACGTCAACATGTTGTTCAGCGCTTTCGTTTCTAATGACATACGTCCACCATACTGTTCACGGTCAGTCGCCTTTGCCACACCTTCCAAATTGCTGTAATACAGAGATGCGCGATAGACGGTTGATTCCGTACCGCCGGAAATAGAAAGATTATGGCTATGCGACACATTGCCACTATTCAGCAATTCGTCAAACCAATCCGTTGAGCCACCATTATCCGGCATATACGAAGGATTGCCCAACTCGGCTCTTCTCGCGCGGTATTGTGATGCGCTCATAAAGTCTGGACGTTCTACACCCCAATAATGTGTTAAGTAGGTAGAGTAGTCTACTGACGTCCGGCCGGTCTGTCCGCGCTTGGTGGTAATCAAGATGACACCCGCGTTAGCACGTGAACCGTAGATAGCTGCTGCCGAACCATCCTTCAAGACATCGATACTTTCGATATCCTCACTGCGTAACAAGTCTAAATTTCCACCTGGGATTCCATCGATAACGACCAATGGAGATTGGTCACCGTTTACGGATACAACTCCACGCATCTGTACAGCTACACCGTTGTTTGGGTTACTACCGTTGGTACGGGTAATAGACAAGCCAGCCACTTTACCGTCCAGTAATTGGCGGACATCTCGGCTATTTGCACCCGCCAAGTTCATATCTTCCGGCTTCACGGAGGATATGGCTGTTGCAATATCCGAACGTTTCATCGAACCGTAACCTACGACAACTACTTCGTTCAGCAATTGGTTATCTTCTTGCAATACAACATTGATGGATGTCTGCGAACCAACTTTAATTTCTTGTTTAGCATAACCTACGTAGGAGAACTCGATGGTACTTCCATGCGAAACGGTCAACTGATAGTTCCCGTCAAAATCCGTTACAACCCCGTTATGTGTCCCCTTTTCAATGACACTTACACCGATAAGCGGTTCGCCCATTGCATTCGTGACGGTACCTTTTATCGTTACATTACTCTGCTGAGTACTCAACAAGCCCGGACCTGTTTCAGCCGCATATAAAGTCTGAATAGTTCCGGCAATAACCAAAGGCAATGTTGCTAAGATGACGCAACGCCTTCCATTGATCTTTACAAATTCATGCTTCATGGTAAAAAATATTAAATTAGCACTTTATAAAAATAGATTCTCTCTCGTTTCGTTTGTGAGTTAGCGGCAGCAAATTATGATATTTCCCCCACATCTCCAAATGTTTTCTCTCATTTTTTTTTGAGATTTTTTCTAAAAATCATACCTTGTCATGAAACTTGACGTGAGTTCGATATAAAGGGATAAAAAAGGACATGAACCGGAATCAGCTTGTGGATACCACCTCCGGACTATACAGGTTTAACCTCCGGGGCACTCAGGTTGTACCTTTGAGGCACTTAGGTCAGACGGGCGCGCACTACTTGT
>CAZOKT010000170.1:0-5344 GCA_964580505.1 uncultured Parabacteroides sp.
CTTTTTAAAGACGGCATACATCTCGTTACGGGAATCAAAGTGAACATGAAAAACAGGCTTATGCCCTTCTGGGATAAAATCATGTTGCGCAAACGTTTCATCATCGAATGCATCAATGACATGCTCAAGAATACAGCCAAGCTGGTACATTCAAGGCATCGTTCCATCAACAATTTCCTGATGAACCTGATTGCTGCATTGGGAGCTTACTGCTTCTTTGACAACAAGCCTGAAGCACTGCAAGGATATACCATCGGACAATCAAAACAACTGACTTTGTGGTAAGCTTAAACCGAACTCACGTATGGTAGGTAATGGCGTTGTCTTCCTGTTCTGTACAGTTATACAAGCCTGCTGAATTCATACCTGTCAGACAGGATAAAGCAATCCTTTGCAAGATTGTATCTGCCTTGAATCTCCTTTCCCCTACAAGTGTAATGGTAAGGCAACTTATATATCTGCCTGATGAGTTCTGCTGATATAGCCCTCTTACGGGTAGCCTCCTGCTTGGGTATTTTGAAGTTCTCAAAGGGAGAGCCGCTAATGAGTATGATATTCCTGTCATAATCATTATACTGCTTCTTTGCCTCGTTGAACAAATGCCTGGTGCAACCAAAGTACAAAGACACTGCTCTATTGGAGGGAACTCTCTTACCTTACCTGACAAGCTCTTTTATCATAAATTCCCTCTTTGCATTGAGATAGAAGGTAAACCTCTCCAGTAAGTTCCAGTCAATCGGCTAATCTTCAACTCTTCTTGACCTAAAAATGCAACCAGAGCATTGATTGCAGCAGTGTAGTTCTCAGCCCCTTTAATGGTTGTATAAGTTATCCACTCCCTGCAGAATTGGATGAAGTCTATCTTTTGGGATTTCATCTGTTCTCCTTTCAGATGAGCTATGATGTCATCCAAAGTATAGTGATTAATCTCAAGTTGTAGCTTGGCACATATCTCCTGATAGTACCTGACAATGGCATCTGCTTCTTTAATGAACTTGGGGTTCTTTAGTTTGAATGACTTGGTTAAGTCCTCTTGCCTGACAAAGATACTGGTAGGCAACCTTTTGACCTCTCTGTTACAGGTCATTCTAATCTTTGCATTGTAAGTACCATCACTTTTCTGTTTGCCCTTCAGTACTTCTGCTTTGAATGTCAACATGTTATCTCAAATAATTTGGGAGCAACTACAGACCAACATTAACTGATTTCAGGCTTATTTCTGTCAACATCCATAAACTGATGATAAAAAGAAAACTCCCATAAGTCTTTCACTTACAGGAGTTTCTTCGTGGACCAGCCAGGGCTTGAACCTGGGACCTCCAGATTATGAGAACGATAAGGTGATATTCTGTGATAGTTCATTTTATCAATACTAATTAAATATCAAGCAGTTATGAATTTTACTATTTCTTATAAAACTCATTAAATACCCATAACTGAAACCGTTTGTTTACGCATTGTTTACGCAGAATTAAAAGGAGCAAAGACCGTTATAACTCCATTGGGAATAGACTAACATCGAATACCGATTCATGTTTGGTAAGAGCACTCTGTCGCAAATGATTTATGTTTTTGCGACAAAATAGGTTATGGTTATAAATATAAAGTACAAGTAAGCTCTAACACTTCTGATATTTCATTTGCTAAGTGAAAGAAAATCACTATTTTTGTGGACAAATAACAAATTTTGCCAATATGGAAACAGATATAAATCGTCTGAAAGTTGTTTTAGCAGAAAAGAAGAAGACAAATAAATGGTTATGTGAGCAATTAAACGTCAATCCTTCTACAGTTTCAAAATGGTGTACAAATAGTTCTCAACCAGACCTTGAAACACTAATCAAAATATCACATCTTTTAGATGTAGAATTGGATGATTTAGTGAATAAGGACTTCAAAACTTTTCAGCAGATAAATCGAATATCTGATCTTTGATAAAAATTTAAAATGAGGAATAAACGTATTGAATATATAATAGATGAAATTCTTGACCAGTATGCGTATGCTGATGAGTCTTATCGACCATGGATTATCGGATTCAGTGGGGGTAAAGATTCAACAGCATTATTAATGCTTGTATGGATTGCACTCGAAAAATTAAAAGAGCTACCAGGACCTTTTCAACTTCGCAGACCAATATACGTAGTATGTAATGATACGATGGTCGAAAATCCTATAATTGCATCGTATGTTGACCAAGTCCTTGAACAGATAGAAAAGAAAGCGAGAGAAGAAGACTTGCCTATTTTTGTCCGGAAGACTACACCTCGATTAGAAGATTCATTTTGGGTAAATGTTATCGGGAAAGGATATCCTGTTCCGAACACAGCTTTTAGATGGTGTACTGAGAAAATGAAAATAAAACCTACCGCTCGTTTTATCACTGAACAAGTTGACGAGTGTGGTGAAGCAATTATTTTAATCGGAACAAGAAAAGCTGAAAGTGCAACTCGTGCCCGTTCAATTAAGAAACACGAAATTCATGGTAAACGCCTTACAAAACATACACTTCTAGCAAATACATATGTTTATGCACCGATAAAAGAATTAATGTTAGAGGAAGTTTGGTATATTATAAACGCCATTCCTTCTCCGTGGGGGTTTGATAACCAAATTTTGTTTAATATTTATCTTGATGCCAGTGCGGACGATTATGAATGTCCGACTGTGGTAACAGACAAAAGTCATGGTTCTTGCGGTCAAAGTCGTTTCGGTTGTTGGACCTGTACAGTTGTAAAGGATGATAAATCTATGCGTTCACTTATAAAAAATGGGCGAGAATGGATGCAACCCCTTTATGATTTTAGGCTGAAACTGGATCAGGAACGTAATATAATTGAGAACAGATTTCCATTGCGACGTGATGGGAAAAGAGCTGTGAACGATATGGGTCCCTACACCTTTACATATAGAGCAAAAATGTTAGAAGGCCTACTGAATGTTCAACATGAATTGCAAAAACATAATCCTGAAATAAAGCTCATTACTGATCAAGAATTGATTGCAATTCAAGTGAATTGGTATCGAGATTTTAACTTTGCACATCAAGTATCAGAAATATATAATAAAATCTATAATTCCTCAATAAATATGGAAGAGGGCAAGATAAAAAACAAGTTAGAAGCAGATTTAATGCGAGAAATTTGCCAAGAAAACATTGAAGAAGGCGAATTAATTGAGCAACTTCTTATGCTTCAGAAAAGCAAGTCACTCATGCAAAGACGCCGTGGCTTAAAAACAGAAATTGAGTCTCGTTTAGAGGAATTCGTAAACAAAAAGAAATCATGACGATACGCGAAATAGAACTTAATAATTTCCGAATTTATAAAGGAAGGAATAAGATTGAACTTTTTCCAGATGGAAATAAAAATCTGATTATCGTCAGTGGCAATAATGGTTTCGGTAAAACAACTTTTCTCATGTCATTAGTTTGGTGCCTATATGGTAAGAACATGGGAAAGGTCGATGAACTATACCGTAAAGAAATTGACGAAAAAGGAGGTTATAGCAAATACATAGGTAACAGTCTTAACTTTGCTGCACAGGAAGAAGGTGAAACCCGATTCTCTGTATCCGTAACATTTACGGATGTAGAAATCCCTGATACACCTTGTACCGAAATAACAATTGTTCGTTCATATGATAGTGCAACAAATTATGATGACGAATTAGAAATTTTAATTGATGGTCGGAAAAACGATTTGTTCACTGGGTCAAAAGAGGAAATCACAAAAGAAGAAGAAATATTTATCCGAGATTATATACTCCCAATAGAGATTGCAAAATTCTTTTTCTTTGATGCAGAAAAAATTGTATCATTTGCTCAAATAAATACTCCAGAGCAACGAAAAGATTTAAGCCTTGCTTATTCCCAAGTTCTTGGCATACAGAAATATGAAGATCTAAAAAATGAATTAGTCAGAATTCAGGATGACTATAGAAAGGCATCTGCTAAACCCCAAGAGAAACGCGAATTTAATGAACTAATTGCAGATATCGATTTCAAAGAAAGTGAAATTGATAGATTGACGGACGAAATTAGTAATTTGGAAGAAGATCGAGTATTTAAACGCCATAATTCAGCCGAACTTCAATCAAAATTGATCCGTGAAGGCGATATGATGTCAGCAGATGAATTGAAGAAGTTAAATAATCGAAAGGCGGAACTTGAGACGGTATTAAGGGAGGCAGACAACAGCCTTAAAGATTTATATAGTCTTATTCCATTTGGTTTGGCTGGAGGTCTTATGGCTGAACTTTTAACCCAATTAGAAACAGAAAAAGCATATAAGCAGAATAAGCTTCAATTGGAAGGAGTTAATGATAAAACTGATATCATACTCGGCGATATTGAAGAAGCGAAGAAGAGACTCCCTTTCTCAATTGATATAAAAACTAGGGATTTCTATGAACTTCAAATCAGGCAACTTATCAAAAAACATTTTTACAATGTTTCTGATGAAAGTAAGTTTGAACACTTCAGTACATTACATGACTTTAGCCAGGGACAAATTGAAGAGTTTATGCATATCATTACGAAAATCAAGGATAGTAAATTTTCTTTTGAAAATTTAATTAACAAATACACCAAAGCTAAAGCTGAATTATACACAATCGAAAAAAATATTCGAGAGGCTGAGAAAAAAGCTGAGAGTGATTATGTCCAAGAGTTAAGAACTAGAAAAGAGAATATCGACCGTCAGATAGATTCTATAGGTGTAGAAATCGGGAAAAAACAAAATGAAATAGAGTCACTTAAAGAACAAGTGATTGCTCATAAAAAGCAAAAGGAAATTCTCTCTAAAAAAATAAATGTATCAGATCAGAACCGTGCAGTTGACAATGAAGCTACGCGCCTAATCAATACAATACAAAAATTCCTTATTAGATTTAAAGAGGAAAAGAAAAAGGCTCTTGCAAAGAAATTGGAAGTAAAACTTCAATCATATTTACACAAGACCAATCTAGTAAAAAAGGTAATTGTCGACATCAATGGCAATGGTGATGATGTTGATATTTGCTTATTTGGATATGATGATAAAAAATTGACAATAGCATTCTTTCCATGGGTGAACGTCAGATGTTTGCATCTGCACTATTGAGTGCTTTGGTTGATGAAACAGAAATTGAATTTCCTGTTTTCATAGATAGTCCAATGCAGAAATTTGACCCACAGCATACGAAGAATGTTCTCACAAAGTTCTATCCAAATGTTTCAAAACAAGTAATTCTCTTTCCTCTTCTAAAAAAAGAATTGACAGAAGAAGAATATCAATATATTCAACCGATTGTAAATAGGGACATTCAGTAAATAGTATAAAATTAGCCAACTAATTCATGCACA
>CAZOKT010000171.1:0-5338 GCA_964580505.1 uncultured Parabacteroides sp.
TTCATGCACGCTGAAATTTTAAGGCTTGTTCCTCGCAAAAATATCCGGCATACATATTGCTTTTATTATTATCTCTCTATCTCTCAGGGAAATAATTTAACGTGAGTTCGATATCAAGGTCAAAAACATGCCTTTCGTGTACGATGAAAATAAACAGGAAATAGGAGTAGAAGTGTCTAAAAATACCTATATTTGCATTAAACACATTTATTGACAAACTTATTAAGAGGATTCTTCATGAAACGAAAATTATTTTTATATGCTATTCCCTTGTTAATCGGGGTAGCTTGTACGCCGGAACAACAGAAACAAGAGATGGGTTTGGTGCAATATACCAACCCGATGATCGGTACAGATTTTACGGGAAATACTTATCCGGGAGCGCAGGTTCCGTTTGGGATGGTGCAGCTCAGTCCGGATAACGGCTTGCCTGGATGGGACCGTATTTCAGGGTATTTCTATCCGGATTCGACGATTGCAGGCTTCAGCCATACGCATCTTTCCGGTACCGGAGCAGGCGATTTATATGACATTTCTTTTATGCCGGTTACGAATCCTTATCGCCAGGCGGAAGCTCCGCTGGGCATCTACTCCACTTTCTCGCATAACGATGAGCAGGCTTCGGCGGGCTATTATCGGGTATTTCTGAAAGATTACAATATTGACGTAGAGCTTACGGCAACGGAGCGGTGCGGCATTCAGCGTTATACATTCCCCGAGGCGGAGTCGTCTATTTTCTTAAACTTAAAGAAGGCAATGAATTGGGACTTCACGCTCGACTCGCACATTGAAGTGGTGGATTCCTGCACGATTCGCGGCTATCGTTTCTCGATGGGCTGGTCTCCCGAGCAGCATGTTTATTTCCAGACGCGCTTCTCCCGTCCGTTCGATTCCTTCACTTTAGATACAACGGCCATCGAGACAATGGACAAAGGGCGCATCGGTACGGCTTCGATAGCCCGCTTCGATTTCAAGACGCACAAGGACGAAGAGATTCTGGTGACGACGGCCATTTCGGGAGTGAGCATGGAAGGTGCAGCACGAAACCTGATGGAAGAAGCTCCGAAGGATGATTTCGACTATTATCATCGTCAAGCGGTGGAAAACTGGAACCGGCAGTTGGGTAAGATTGAGGTGACATCGGATGACGGCAACCTGAAGACGATATTCTATACGGCGATGTATCATGCGATGCTGGCTCCGACTATCTTTTCCGACGTGGACGGGCAGTATTTTGGTCCGGACGGGAAGACGCATCAGGCGGACGGCTGGACAAATTACTCCACGTTTTCACTCTGGGATACTTATCGTGCTTCTCATCCGCTCTTCACCTATATCCAGCCTAAGCGCGTGAATGATATGATTCAGTGTTTCCTGCACTTCTACGAGCAGAGCGGTGCACTTCCTCTGTGGAATCTGTATGGCTGGGAAACGGATATGATGATTGGCTACCATGCCGTACCGGTGATTGCAGATGCATATCTGAAAGGTATCGGAAACTTCGATGCGGAGCAGGCATTGGAAGCATGTATTGCTTCAGCAAACCGTGATGATTATCGTTCGATTGGTTTTTATAAAAAGTATGGCTACGTGCCGCGTGATGCAGAGAACTGGTCGATGTCGAAGACGATGGAGTATGCTTACGATGATTATTGTATTGCTCGGATGGCAGAAGCAATGGGTAAGCAGCATATCGCGGACGAGTATTATAAGCGGGCAAAGAATTACAGGAATGTGTTCAATCCGGCGACCTCTTTTATGCAACCGCGCGATTCGAAAGGGAAGTTCCTGACCGATTATGACCCCGAAGAGTATATTGAGGATATCTGCGAAAGCAACGGCTGGCAATACTACTGGGCTGTGCAGCATGATGTGGAGGGATTAATCGAGTTAACCGGCGGTGAAGATCGTTTCGCCCAGCGGCTGGACAGTATGTTCACCTTCGAGCCTACCGACCGCAGCAAGTTGCCTATCTTCAGTACGGGCATGATTGGCCAGTATGCGCACGGCAACGAGCCGGGACACCATCTTATCTATTGGTTCAACCGTATCAGGCAGCCTTGGAAGACGCAGCAATACGCCGCACAGGTCATGCACACGCTCTATACGAATGACCCGGCGGGTATTTGCGGCAATGAGGATTGCGGGCAGATGTCGGCGTGGTACGTATTCAGTGCAATGGGCTTCTATCCGGTGAACGCGGTGGGCGGCATCTACGAAATTGGCACACCGCTCTTCCCCGAAGTGAAGCTGCATTTGGACAACGGCAAGACCTTCATCGTCCAAGCCAACAATGTCAGCCGCGAGAATATTTACATCCAGTCCGTCAAAGTAAATAATCGGCCTTATGACAAGAGCTATATCACACATGATATGATTATGCAAGGCGATACGCTGCAATTCGAGATGGGCAACCAGCCCGGACCGGTGTGGTACGAATGAACGGGCAATTGGATATTGGCAATTCATTTTATAGATGATTTATTTAGCTTTTTCTACTTTTGTGCCATATATACCCATAGAAACAATATAGTTATGACAACAAGACGAAACTTTTTGAGAACAGGTTCTCTTTCTTTGGCTGGATTGATGATGGGAGAGAGATTGTATAGCGTATCAAAGTCGATGGCAGCTCCTGCGATAAAACAAGTAGGCTCTTTTACAGAACATGCCAAGAAAGTATGGAGTGATTATTCCACGAAGCGACCGGCAGTTTCGGCACGTAAGTTTACTTCGGAGGCAGTAGAGCAGAAACTGGCTGAGGCTAAGGCTCACATAAAAGACCCTAAGTTGGCTTGGATGTTCGAGAATTGCTATCCAAACACATTGGATACGACGTGTGAGTTCAAAATAAAAGAAGGGCGGCCGGATACGTTTGTGTTAACGGGAGATATTCATGCAATGTGGCTTCGCGACTCTTCCGCGCAGGTTTATCCTTACGTAGTATTAGCCAATCAGGACGATAAATTGAAACAGATGCTGCAAGGGGTGATTCGCCGACAGGTGGATTGCATTTTGATTGACCCGTATGCCAACGGGTTTAATGAAGGACCTACGGGAAGCGAATGGGAGTCAGACCATACGGATATGAAGAAAGAACTCCACGAGCGCAAGTGGGAGATTGATTCGCTTTGTTATCCTATCCGCTTGGGGTATCATTATTGGAAAGAGACGAATGACCTGACTCCATTTGATGCCAATTGGGAGAAGGCGATGAGATTGGTGTACCAAACCTTTATCGAGCAGCAACGCAAGGACGGAAACGGACCGTACAAGTTCGGACGTACTACGGCAAAGCAGAGCGATACGTTGCTGAATGATTACGGCAGCCCGGTGAATCCGGTGGGGCTGATTGTCTCGTCTTTCCGTCCTTCGGATGATGCTACGATATTCGGTTTTCTGATTCCTTCCAATTTCTTTGCTGTGACTTCATTGCGTCAAGCAGCGGAGCTATTGCGTAAGGTGCGGAATAATGCCGAACTTGCCGGTAAGTGCGAAGCTTTGGCATCCGAAGTAGAGGAGGCTATCCGGAAGTATGGTGTGGTTAAGCATCCGGAATATGGCAAGATTTATGCCTTCGAGGTAGATGGTTTCGGCGGATTAAACTTGATGGACGATGCGAATGTGCCGAGTTTATTGGGATTGCCATTCCTCGGTTGTGTGCCGTTGGATGACCCCATCTATCGGAATACACGTCGCTTCGTGTGGAGCAAGGCGAATCCCTACTTCTTTAAAGGCTCTGTGGCTGAGGGCATAGGTGGGCCACATATCGGCATTGGTTATATCTGGCCGATGAGTTTGATTATGCTGGCGCATACATCTGAAGACGAGGATGAAATCCGTTATTGCATAGAAACTCTCCGCGATACGGATGCAAACACGGGCTTTATCCACGAGTCGTTCAATAAAGATAATCCAAACGATTATACACGTCCGTGGATGGCTTGGGCGAACACCCTGTTCGGCGAGTTGATTATCAAGCTCCAAGAAGAGGGGCGTTTGAAGGATCTGATTTGATTGCTGTATACTATTTGCTGGAAAGGGAGCGGATCACTGGTGACGATTCCTCCCTTTTTATTGGTACGCAGCTCTTTTTGTGCTTAACTTTTCGTATTTTTGCTCGGCAATTGGTAGTTTATGGAAGATTGGAATTTGGCTCTGAATAATTGGCTGCAGGCTCTTGGTTTGGTGCGCGAAGATTTGGGATGGGAAAGTCGTCTGATTATTTTCGTCGGTGTATTAATTATCGCTTATATTATCACGGCACTATTCCGTTACTTTGTTACCCCGGTGGTACATAAGATAACGGCGCGTACGAAGGCAAAGTGGGATGATTACCTCTTTAATGCGAAGATGATGCAAAGCTTCAGCCATTTGATTCCGCCGATGGTTATTTATCCGCTAATGCCGTTTTTCTTGTTAGACAAGCCTTTCTTGCTAATGCTCTGTGAGAAGGCTTGCCTGATTTATGCTATGGTTCGGGTTTTGCAGCTCATCAGCACTTTCCTTTATTCGTTGTATGAGTATTCGAATGAACATGAGGCACTAAAGAACCGTCCCCTGAAGAGTATCTACCAGATGGTGAATATCGTAGTGATGTGCATAGGAGCTATTGTTATTGTGAGTATCGTGGTGGATAAGAGTGCAGCGGCTATATTGGCAGGATTGGGTGCATCAGCCGCTGTGTTGATGTTGGTGTTCCGTGATACTATTTTGGGATTGGTGGCGGGCGTACAGCTCTCGGCAAATGATATGCTCCGGCCGGGCGATTGGATTACGATGTCTAAGTATGGTGCGGACGGATTCGTGATTGAGGTATCACTGACAACCGTTAAGGTTCAAAATTTCGATATGACTATTACGACTATTCCGCCTTATGCGTTGGTGAGTGACTCTTTCCAAAATTGGCGCGGAATGTGGGAAAGTGGCGGACGGCGCATTAAGCGGTCGATAAATATAGATATGTCAACTATCCGTTTCTGCACGGAAGAAGAGATAAACAATTTTATCGGTTCTGGATTCCTTGCGGAATCGGAGCGCGGAAAGAGATTAGTCAACTTGGCTGCATTTCGCGTTTATGTGCTCCATTACATAAAGGAATGTTCGGATATTAACCACAGTTTGATGCAGATGGTACGTCAGTTGCAACCTACGGCAGAGGGATTACCTATTGAGATTTACTGTTTTGCTAACACGCGCGAATGGACTGTCTATGAAACCATTCAAGCGGAGCTGTTTGATTATCTTCTAGCCCTCGTACCACAATTTCATCTGCGTGTATTCCAGCGTCCGGCAGGCAGTGATATTAGCCAGTTACATACGAAATAAACCCTACCTA
>CAZOKT010000172.1:0-5312 GCA_964580505.1 uncultured Parabacteroides sp.
GTTTGCCCTGAAAAGATGAGGATATTATCGTTTTTTACACTACTTTTGTCCGACCAAAGTAAGGGCAATGTTGAAAATAAAACGACTATATACTTTTATGCTGCAGACTTTTCTGCCGCTATTCTTTATGACATTCGGAATCTGCCTCTTTATTGTATTGATGCAGTTCCTTTGGCGATACATAGATGATTTGGTAGGTAAGGGATTAGGTCTTCCGGTGCTAGCTGAGATGTTTTTTTATGCGGCACTTTTTTTGGTTCCGATGGCTCTTCCATTGGCTATATTGCTGGCTTCACTGATGACCTTTGGAAATTTGGGCGAGCGTCTCGAGTTGCTCGCGATGAAATCTGCCGGAGTCTCTCTAATTCACATTATGCGTCCGCTAATTATATTTATTGGCGCGATAAGTATCGGAGCTTTCTTCTTTCAAAATTATGTCATGCCCGTTGCACAAGTCAAACTTTCTTCTCTTCTTTTTTCTATTAAGCAAAAATCTCCTGAGTTAGAAATTCCGGAAGGTGTTTTCTACAAAGAAATCACTGGATTCAATGTATATGTAAAAGAAAAAGATACACGCACTGGCTTACTCAAAGATATGATGATTTATGATTACTCGGAGGGCTTTAATAACGCTCGAGTAATTGTTGCAGATTCAGGCAGATTAAAAACTTCGGCGGATAAACTCTACTTGATTCTTTCCCTTTTTAATGGAGAATCTTTCGAGAACTTAAAGAACCAAGAGCAAAAAAGAATGGAAAAAACAGCCGTTCCTTATCGACGAGAAACCTTTGACACTCGGGATATTTTAATAGCCTTTGATGCAAATTTCAATAGGACAGACGAATCTTTTATGCAAAAACAATACATGGGTAAGAATTTACAAAGTCTCCAAAATTCTATAGATTCGATGTCTGTAAAGTTGGATAGCCTTCGAAATGAAAATGCAAAAATCGCCATTAAGCAATCTTACCTCCAACAATTTACTGTTTATGAATCAACGAAAGACACGGTAGTATCTGTTTCAAAAGTCGACTCACTGGAAGTTATTGCGCAAGAGATCTATGTAAATATAGACTCGCTATATAATTCTTTACCACCTGGAAAGCAATCGTCCGTGTTAAACAAGGCTAAAACGAAAGTAGATAATATACGAACTGAGCTGATATTTAAAGCATCGGCCATCGGAGACGAATCACAACGTATGCGTCTACATAAAACCGAGTGGCATAAGAAATTTACTTTGTCGTTTGCTTGTCTTATATTCTTCTTCATTGGTGCACCTCTTGGTGCCATCATTCGAAAGGGTGGATTAGGTACTCCTGTTGTAATCTCGGTATTCCTCTTCATTTTCTATTATATCATTGACAACATTGGATATAAAATGGCACGCAACGGAATTTGGAATGCGTGGGAAGGTATGTGGTTAAGTTCTGCTGTACTTGCTCCATTGGGCATCTTCTTGACTTACAAAGCTGCCAATGATTCCGTCATCATGAATGCCGATACATATCTCAACGCTCTCAAAAGTCTAATAGGGAAGCGAGCAGGTCGAAAGATTGAGAAGAAAGAGGTGATTATATATTCGCCGGATTACGACGCACAGGTTTCACGTTTAAAGCAATTAAGGGTCGATGCCAAGCAGTATGAGGTACAACATCGTCGGTGGATTAATTATTTCACCTATTGGAAATCAGGGGGGAAAGATGCACAAGCAGAATCACTCGCGGAAGAGATGGAAGCAATTATTGAGAAACTTAGTAATTCTGATCGTATCTTGCTACTCAACAAACTCATGGACTTTCCTATCATAGGAGGATATCGTCAGCTCCATAATGTGAGTTCGCGTGTAGCTATGACCATTGGAATCTGTTTTCCCATAGGTTTCCCCATTTATTTACTAGCTGTTTATCAGAGAAAATTATTACTCCAAGACATAAAGATCGTACAAAAAGTGTGTGATGAAACCATTTCTATCATTTATTCACTACATTTGTCATCAGAATAATAATTCTAATCAACAAAATATGAGCGAATACAAATTAGACACGATTGAAGATGCAATCAAAGATTTTCGTGAGGGTAAATTTGTCATTGTTGTAGACGACGAAGACCGCGAAAATGAAGGCGATTTGATTATTGCGGCTGAGAAAGTTACTCCTGAAAAGATAAATTTTATGTTGAAGCACGCCAGAGGAGTCCTTTGCGCTCCTATTACCATCTCGCGATGTGAGGAACTTAATCTCCCGCACCAAGTTATGAACAATACGTCTGTTTTAGGAACTCCTTTCACTATCACTATCGACAAACTGGAAGGATGTTCTACCGGTGTCTCTGCAGCAGATCGGGCAGCTACGATTTTGGCACTTGCTGATCCAGCATCAAAACCCGAGACCTTCGGAAGACCGGGACATATCAATCCCCTTTATGCACAAGAGAATGGAGTCCTTCGGCGTGCTGGACACACTGAAGCTTGTGTCGACATGTGTCGCCTCGCAGGTCTCTACCCTGCTGCCGCACTTATGGAAATTATGAGCGACGACGGTACCATGGCCCGCTTACCTGAATTACGTCATTTTGCTGACGAATATGGTATTAAGCTCATTTCCATCGCTAATCTGATTGCGTATCGCCTCCGTCAGGAGTCAATTGTGGAACAAGGCGAAGAGGTTGATCTCCCCACGACTTACGGCCACTTCCGGCTCATTCCTTTCAGGCAAGTCGGTAACGGGTTAGAACACGTTGCCATCATCAAGGGCGACCTCAGTGGAGACGAGCCGGTTCTTGTCCGCGTCCACTCATCATGCATGACAGGGGATATTTTCAGTTCCATGCGCTGCGACTGTGGTGACCAGCTTCACCGTGCGCTTGCCATGATTGAGGCAGAGGGTCGGGGTGCTGTCATCTACTTAAATCAAGAAGGACGTGGTATTGGACTGATGGATAAAATGAAAGCATACAAACTGCAGGAAAAAGGCATGGACACCATCGAAGCAAACCTTCGTCTGGGACATCAAGCAGATGAACGAGACTATGGTGTCGGCGCACAAATACTTCGTCACATTGGTATATCGAAGATGTTCCTCATGACAAACAATCCTGTGAAGCGTGTCGGACTGGAAGCATATGGTCTGTCGGTTGTAAAAAATATTCCCATTGAAATTACACCGAATCCATATAATGAGTTCTATCTTAAAACAAAAAAAGAACGGATGGGACACACACTGCACAATCTAAAGTAAAATTCCTCAACACATATTATATGGCATAAAACAAAATCATAAACATTGATAAAACCTATGAAAACATCACAAAGATTACAGCGGCTGTCGCCATCTGAGACGCTGGCCATGTCACAGAAGAGTAATGAGTTGAAGGCTCAAGGCATTGATGTCATTAACTTAAGCGTCGGCGAACCAGATTTTGACACGCCAGACCATATAAAAGAGGCTGCGAAAACAGCTATCGACCAGAACTATTCGCGATACTCGCCCGTAGCTGGTTATCTGGAGCTACGCAAGGCTATCTCCGAAAAGTTACAACGAGAAAACGGGCTTACCTATACACCGGCGCAGATTTCGTGTGCAAATGGAGCGAAGCAGTCGGTATGCAACACCATTATGACGCTGGTTGATGCGAACGACGAGGTCTTGATTCCTGCTCCGTATTGGGTCAGCTATCCTGAGATGGTCAAGTTAGCTGATGCAAAGCCAGTTATAGTCTACGCCGGAATAGAACAAGATTTTAAACTGTCAGCTCAGCAATTGGAGGAGGCTATCACGCCACGCACAAAGTTACTTATCCTTTGCTCTCCTTCCAACCCGACTGGCTCAGTGTATAGTCAAGCGGAACTGAAGGCTTTAGCGGACGTACTGACAAAATATCCTGATATATATATCATTGCCGACGAGATTTACGAACACATCAATTACGTTGGGAAGCATCAGAGCATTGCTCAATTTGACTCTCTACGGGAACGAGTAGTCATCGTCAATGGCGTTTCGAAAGCCTATGCTATGACCGGTTGGAGAATCGGATTTATCGCCGGTCCGGAATGGATTGTGAAAGCTGTTAACAAGTTGCAAGGACAATATACCTCCGGACCTTGCTCTGTGTCCCAAAAAGCAGCTGAAGCAGCATATACTGGAACACAAGAGCCTGTAGAGTTGATGCGACAGGCATTCCAGCGCAGAAGAAACTTAATTGTGCAATTGGCTCGCGAGATTCCTGGTTTGGAAGTTAATATGCCCGAAGGAGCTTTCTATCTTTTCCCAAAATGCAGCTTCTATTTCGGCAAGAGTTATAATGGAAAACAAATTAACAATGCGACTGATATGGCAATGTACCTCTTGGAGGAAGCATACGTTGCTTGCGTCGGAGGCGGAGCTTTTGGTGCGCCAGACTGCATACGCATGAGTTATGCTACTTCTGAAGAGAACATAACCGAGGCTATGCGTCGTATCAAAGAGGCGCTATCTAAGTTGATATAAGGAAGAACCAGAAATATTAAAAACATTATGAAAGTAGCTGTTATAGGAGCTGGTAGCATGGGAGGCGCTATCATCCGCGGATTACTAAGAAGTAAATATTGTAAAGCCGAAGACATCTGCTGCACTGCTAAGACATCGAAGACACTACAGGCACTATATAAATATAATCCGGAATTGAATCTGACGCAAAATAACACAGAAGCCATTCAGGAGGCAGATATTGTGATTATGGCAGTGAAACCGTGGCTAATGGCGGATATTATCTCGAAGATACGGCAGGAATTTAAGCCTGACCGCCAAATCTTGGTGTCGGTAGCAACAGGCATTTCCATTAACAATATAGAAGAATATCTCCATCTGCCCATGCTTCCTCCTATATTTGTGGCTATTCCGAATATCGCAGTGGAAGTTCTGCAAGGCATTACTCTCATCGAAGGTCGCCATGCAACGTCCAATCAATACACCAAAGTGTTTGATTTATTCCAAGCATTAGGTTCAGCCTACTTGGTTGATGAAGAACAAATGGCTTATACCATGTTAGTAACGTCGTGTGGAACTGCTTATGCACTCCGATATATTCGCGCGATGATGGAAGGAGCTATCTCTTTAGGGGTCAAGCCATCAGAAGCTCTCGAACTTGTTGCAAAAACAGTAAAAGGTGCTGCCGAGCTAATATTATCGACCGGTGCACACCCCGAAACTGAAATAGATAAGGTAACCACTCCCGGTGGCATAACCATTAAAGGATTAAATGCTATGGAGTCCGAAGGATTCACAGCCTCAGTTTTGGCGGCATTCACAGGATATCAAAACGAGTAATATTTA
>CAZOKT010000173.1:0-5280 GCA_964580505.1 uncultured Parabacteroides sp.
GTCCTTGCGGGAGATAATCAAATCGTCGTTGGAAAAAGAACGCTACGTGGTGGAGATGGCGGAGAACTATCGTGCGGCACTGTTCAAGCTGGAGGACTACAGTTATGACTGCGTGCTGCTCGACATTATGTTGCCGGACGGCAGCGGACTGAAGATTCTGGAAGAACTGAAGAAGCAGAAGCGCAAGGAAAATATCATCATTATCTCGGCGAAAGACTCGCTGGAAGACAAGGTAAACGGACTGGACTTGGGAGCGGATGATTATCTGTCCAAGCCTTTCCACCTGGCAGAGCTGAATGCGCGCATCAAAAGCGTAATCCGACGGAACAACCATGAAGGGAATCACTGCATAGAGGCAGGCAACGTCTGCATAGAACCGGCGACGTTTGAAGTGTTTATTGCCGGACACCGACTGGATTTGAACCGCAAGGAGTACGACATCCTGCTGTATTTCGTGAACCGCCCTAACCGGCTGATTAACAAACAGACACTGGCTGAATCCATCTGGGGCGACCACTTTGACCAGATAGATAACTTCGACTTCATCTATGCCCAAATTAAAAATCTGCGCAAGAAGCTGAAGGAAGCCGGTGCAACTATCGAGATTAAAGCCGTATATGGCATAGGTTATAAACTGAACGTAAGCACTTAGCCAGAATGAGATTACCTTATCGCATACTAAGTCGCCTCTCCGCCGCCCTGATTGTTATCCTTACCGTTTGGGCAGCCTTGTTTTATATTGCATTGATGGACGAGGTAAACGACGAGGTAGATGACTTCCTTGAGGATTATTCCGAGACAATTATCATTCGACACTTGGCGGGAGCTGCCTTACCTTCACACGACAACGGCTCCAACAATGAGTACTTTCTGGAGGAAGTGTCCCGAGCGTATGCTGAAACTCATCCGAGCCTCTGGTATGCCGATGAGATGGTTTACATCGAAGAGAAAGAGGAAACCGAGCCGGCGCGCGTTCTCACTACCATCTTTTCTGATAAGGACGACCGCTATTTTAAACTGACTGTCGCCACGCCGACCATTGAGAAGCACGACTTAATACTGGCCATCTGGTATTGGATTATGTTTCTTTACGGCGCATTGCTGCTTACGATTCTCGGCATCAATATCTGGGTCTTCCACCAAAGCATGAAGCCGCTCTACATCTTGCTGGAATGGTTAGACCAATATACCATAGGGAAACCGAATCGTCCGTACCATAATCCTACCCGAATCACCGAGTTCTGCAAACTGAACGAAGCGCTCGAACGAAGCATTACCCACAACGAACGCCTATACGAACAGCAGAAACAGTTTATCGGTAATGCTTCCCATGAGATACAAACTCCTTTGGCCATCTGCCAGAACCGCATAGAAATGCTGATGGAAGACGAGAAGCTGTCGAAAAACCAGCTCGAAGAACTGGCGAAGATTAACCAGACCTTAGAACATATCACGAAGCTAAACAAATCCTTGCTGCTTATCTCCAAGATAGAGAATGAGCAATATCCGGAGAGTTCGCAAATAGACATGGGCGCCTTGCTCCGCAAATACCTGCCGGATTATGAGGAGGTCTATGCCTACAGACACATCCAAGTAACCGTCCGGGAGGCAGAACCTCTGTCTGTCCTGATGAATGAAACGCTGGCTTCTATCCTTATTACGAATCTGTTGAAGAATGCTTTTGTCCATAACGTAACCGGCGGATTTATCCAAATAGAGGTAAACCGGAAGCATTTCGTGATTAGTAATACGGCAAAAGACGGGGCGTTAGACGGCGAACAGCTCTTCAATCGTTTCTATCAGGGCAATAAAAAGGAGCATTCCTCCGGCTTAGGACTGGCCATCGCTGCCACGATTTGCAAGATTTATCCTTACGAGCTGAACTATTATTACCGAAATAACGCGCATTTCTTCGAATTTTCTTCCGAAAAATCCTGACATTTCAGATTCTTTTCAGAATCAGGTCTCACCTTTGCGGTAGAATCATTTTAAAACAAACATTTAGGGAGGATTTATATGAAGAGATTTCTTTTATCGGTAGCCTTGCTTGGATTGGTAGCGATAACTGCCTGCGCAGACGACGACAAGCCTATCCCGTTCTCGCAATTGCCCACTACCGCCCAAGAATTTGTTAGGCAGTATTTCAATGAAGAGAAGGTAGCTTTGACCAAAATGGAAACGGACTTTTTTGGCAAAAGCTACGACATTATCTTTGCAAACGGGGATAAAATAGAATTTGACAGCTCCGGCAATTGGAAAGAGATAAAGTGCCGGTTCGGGGAAGTTCCCGCAGATGTCATTCCGACCCAGATAAAGGAATACATTAACAACGTGTATCCCGAAGCAAAGGTAATGAAGATTGAAAAAGAACGACACAAGTATGAAGTAAAGCTCTCGAACGGTTGGGAACTTGACTTCAACAAGCGCTTTGAATTAATTGATTTGGATCACTAATCATTCACAAACCCAATGGAGGAAGAATATGCATCTGATAAAGACAATAGCCATAACGACTTTACTGCTGGGAAGCTTCTGTTTCATCAGCTGTGACGACGAACACGGAAATGCCCCCTATTCGATTCAGCAGGCGTTCAGCACCAAATATCCCAACGCAAGCGTGCGCGAATGGGATTATAAGAATGGTTATCTGGTAGCCGAGTTTAACAATAACGGATATGAAGCCGAGGCTTGGTTTGATGCACAGGGACAATGGTATATGACGGAAACGGACTATAACCGGGATTTCAGTCAGGTTCCGCAAGTGGTGCAACAGGCTTTCCTGAACAGCCAATACGCTTCGTGGTACATTGATGACATACACATGCTGGAATATCCGGCACAAACCACGGCCTATGTGTTCGACTTAGAACTGGGAGAAAGGGAGTATCAGTTGCGAATCTCTGCAGACGGAACTCTTTTGTCTGAGAGCAGCAACGTCAATGACAGCACTGTTTCCGACGATAATTCGGGTACGGAGAATAATCCCAACCAGTCGGATAACAGTCAGGACAGCGGACAATCCATCGTTTCTGCCGTAAACAACCTGTATCCGAACGCTTCAATCGTCGAAATCGACCGGGAACACAACCGGATAGAAGTAGACATTGTACATGAAAACATCGGAAAAGAAGTCCTGTTCGATACCTTCTTGAATTGGATTTATACGAAGTGGGACATCCGAAGCATGAGTCTGCCCACAGCTATCTTGCAGTATGTGCAAACGAATTATGCCAACGCGCGGATAGACGATGCCGAATATTACGAGTCGCCCAGCGGAAACTATTACGAAATCGAAATAGAACTACACGGCGACCGTGATGTAACTCTCTGGTTCGATACGAATGGAAATGTCGTAAATAATCCATTTTTATAAGCAATCCTTGACGAACGCCCGGTTTAAAGTTCCTGAAACTGCCGGGCGTTTATAATATGCTTCGGAGCAAACCACGTGAGCACCACTCCCCGAAGGAACAGGTATAAGATGAAAGCAAGCCATAATGCGTGATTCCCCATCGTTGCCTCTAATGCATAATCTACCATGAAAAAAGTCGCAGAGGCGATAGCCATCGAATAAAGCATCAGGAGCGAAGCCGTTGCTCCTATGTAGATTCCGTCCCATAAAAAGGCAGCAACACCAGCTATCGGAATCGCCAATGTCCAATAAAAATAGGAACGGGAGGCTGCCAACACCTCTTGTTCATTGGTCAATAAGCCCAAGAAAGAGCTGCCCCCTACGCCATAGAGCAACATAAACAAAGCAGCAAGTCCGAATCCCCAGCCGAACAAGCAACGAATCATACGTCGCAATTCGCCCCGGTTCCGCGCCCCGATATACCGCCCGCTCAGCGCCTCTCCGGCATAAGCAAAGCCATCCATCACATAAGAGAAGAGCGTAAAGAGTTGCATCAGCAGCGTATTGACGGCCAAGATAATCTCTCCTCGCCCCGCTCCTTGGGAGGTAAAGAATGTTGTTACGGCAACTAAACAGAGCGTCCGCAGGAAGATGTCGCGGTTCAAGCGGAAGAAGAGCTTAATTGCAGCATACTGACGGAGCGATTCCCAACGTATATATTTCCATAGCCGCTTATAATAGATTATCCACAGCAGGCAAGCCATCAGAAAACCGGCGTATTGTGCAAGCAGTGTTCCCAAAGCCACGCCAGCCACTCCCATTCTCCATACGAATACGAAGCAGAGGCTCGCAATAATATTCACCACGTTTTGCACCAAAGCGATGTACATTGGGAAGCGAGAATTCTGCATTCCGACAAACCAGCCGGAAAAACTGTACAGACCCAAAGTAGCCGGTGCGCCCCAAATACAGATGCGAAAATAGAGTCGCGCCAGTGCTTCGATTTCAGGTGTAGTCTTCACCAACCGGAAAGCTACCTGAAGAATGGGATATTGCAACGCGATCAGAAACAATGCCAACGCGAAGCCTACGCTGACGGCGCGGACAAACGACATCGCCACACCCTCCATATCGCGCCGGCCGTAAGCTTGAGACGTGAGCCCGCTCGTGCCCATCCTCAGGAAAGCAAACAGCCAATAAATCATATTAAACAGCATTCCGCCGACGGCTATTGCACCGATGTAAACCGGCGAGCCTAAATGTCCCACTATCGCCACGTCGACCAGTCCCAAAAGCGGCACCGTAATGTTCGAAACAATGGAAGGAATGGCCAGTGCTAATATCTTCCGGTTCATCTAAACTTCCCAAATAAGCTGTCTAAGAAGAGGTGAATAAACGAAGGTTGCAAGGCAACAGGCAACAAAAACCCGTAAACCGCGCCCCAGAAGTGGGCATTATGGTTGATATGGTCGCCCACCCGCTTCGCCATATATTGGCAGTAAAGCAGATAAAGCACCCCGAAAAGAATGCCCGGTATCGGCAGAATGGCAAAAAATAAATCCTTCCCCACGGGTCAAAGAAGATATAAGAAAAGAGAACGGCCGATACCGCTCCGGAAGCACCTATCGAAGAATAATACGGATTGTCCTTTCTTTTCAGCAAATCGTAGGCAGAAGCGACAAACATTCCGCCGAAGTATAGAAGCAAATATGCCCACTTTCCCAAGCCTATGTAACCGAAGAGTTGCTCCATGTAGGTACCGAACGACCAGAAAGTAAACATATTCACCAGCAAATGCGCCGTATCGGCATGCACAAAGCCGTGCGACACGATGCGATACCATTCGCCGCGATGCACTATACGGTAAGGAGCAAACGAGAGCCGCATCGTCTTCATCGGGTCTTGAAAGCACAGGAATGAAACCACAA
>CAZOKT010000174.1:0-5271 GCA_964580505.1 uncultured Parabacteroides sp.
ATAGTAATGGTTCAATCAGACCATAGCTGTGAGCCGATCAAACCATAACTAACGTGAGTTCGACATAAGATGTAAATTATTTCTCCGAGAGATAGGAATAGCCATAAAATCATTATTGTATGGAGGATGATTTTTGCGAGGAACAAGCTTAAAATTTCAGCGTGCATGAAGCGGTAAGTTCACGCACGCTGAAGTTATAAGTTCACGATGTATGAAGTTATAAGTTCATAGTCCGTGAAATTATAAGTTCAAAGTTCATGAAGTTAGAAGTTCAAGGTTCATGAAGTTAGAAGTTCATAGTGCGTGAAGTTATAAGTTCATGCACTATGAAGAGAATGGATGCGATAAAAAGCAGAAAAAGGCTACATTAAAAGCCATAGAAAGCATCCGGAATCGGCATTTCCATCGAGTAATGAACAGGGAACCATTCTCCTGCCGTAATCTGCTTTCTTATATCGAACTCACATTAACGATGGTCTGAACAGACCATCGTTATGAGACGCTCTGTTTGCTCTTCACATGGTTAATTGCCGAGAGTTCTAAAGCCGCGTTTTTGTGGTAGCTGCTGGACTTAGCTGGTATTGTTGTTTGATATTTTTCTGCATTTTTTTTCTAATATCTGCATATGGTGAATAAAAATGCATATCTTTGCAGCCTTAAATGAATATTTATGCAAAATGAGCACAAAGAAAGAACGTTTGGAAACCATTTGCCAGATTATCTCTGAAGAGCCAATTACGAATCAGGAACAACTGATAAAACGGCTGGAAGAGAAAGGTTTTTCAGTAACGCAAGCGACGCTTTCACGTGATATTCGCCAACTAAAGGTAGCCAAAGTGCATGATGCGAATGGTTTGTATGTCTATTGCTTACCGGAGCGACCGAGGTTTCTTCGGAAGAAAGCTGATGCCCACCCGAACATTGAATTTTCAGGGAATTTGGCGATCATCAAAACGCGGCCGGGTTATGCTATGGGTATCGCTTCAGACATAGATATGCATGCCCCAGAGGAGATACTCGGTACCATCGCAGGAGATGATACTATCCTTGTTATTCCCCGAGAAGGGTTTGACCGGCAAAGCGTTATCGATGCACTGGCACATTTTTTATAAAAGGTAAGAAATAAGGAACAAAAAACAGATATGGAACACGAAGTACAAATAGACGTGATGATTGCAGAAGCTTCACACGAAGTGTACGTAGACACAATTTTGAAAACAATAGAAGAAGCAGCAAAAGTACGTGGAACAGGCATCGCAAAACGGACGCATGAATACATTGCTCAAAAGATGAAAGAGGGGAAGGCTGTCATTGCACTTGCTGGAGAACGATTTGCTGGATTTAGCTACATTGAATCGTGGGGCAATAAAGAGTATGTGACGACCTCCGGATTGATTGTCCATCCGGACTTTCGTGGATTAGGTATTGCCAAACGAATCAAAGAGATAACATTCCGATTAGCCCGTATGCGTTGGCCTCATGCCAAGATATTCAGTTTGACATCAGGTGCTGCGGTGATGAAAATGAATACAGAATTGGGATATGTGCCAGTTACATTTGCAGACCTTACAACCGACGAAGCTTTCTGGCGCGGATGCCAAGGATGCATTAATCATGATATTCTGGAACGTACAGATCGACGTTATTGCATTTGTACCGGTATGCTCTATAATCCGGAAACTCATAAAGAAACTAAGGATAAAAAATAAATGACGATATGGAAAAGAAAAAGAAAGTTGTTGTCGCATTCAGCGGCGGTTTAGATACATCCTTTACGGTGATGTATTTAGCAAAAGAAAAGGGGTATGAAGTTTATGCAGCTTGTGCGAATACTGGGGGATTCAGTGCAGAACAATTGAAACAGAACGAAGAAAATGCCTATAAATTGGGGGCAACTGAATATGTAACACTTGATGTAACACGCGAGTACTACGAGAAAAGTCTCAAGTTTATGATTTTCGGTAATGTCTTGCGCAATGGAACCTATCCTATCTCGGTTAGTTCTGAACGAATCTTCCAAGCATTGGCTATTGCTCGTTACGCTAATGAAATCGGAGCGGATGCAATTGCACACGGTTCGACGGGAGCAGGAAATGACCAAGTCCGTTTCGATATGACATTCTTGGTGTTGGCTCCGAATGTGGAAATTATTACTTTAACACGTGACATGGCATTGAGCCGCGACTTTGAAATCAATTATTTAAAAGAACATGGATATGTGGCTGACTTTACGAAACTAAAGTATTCTTATAATGTTGGTTTGTGGGGAACTTCTATCTGTGGTGGAGAAATTCTGGATTCTGCTCAAGGCCTGCCGGAGTCTGCTTATCTGAAGCAGGTAAAAAAGACTGAAAGCGAACAACTTCGCCTCACTTTCGAGAAAGGTGAACTGAAAGCTATCAATGGAGAACGTTTCGATGACCCGATTAAAGCTATCCAAAAAGTAGAAGAAATCGGAGCTGCTTATGGAATCGGACGTGATATGCACGTAGGTGATACAATTATCGGAATAAAAGGACGTGTTGGATTTGAAGCGGCTGCTCCGATGCTGATTATCGGTGCGCATCGTTTCTTGGAAAAATACACATTGAGTAAATGGCAACAGTATTGGAAAGATCAAGTAGCTAATTGGTACGGCATGTTTTTGCATGAAAGTCAGTATCTTGAACCGGTTATGCGTGATATAGAGGCAATGTTGCAGGAATCACAACGCAATGTGAACGGTACGGCTATCTTGGAACTTCGTCCGCTTTCGTTCTCGACGGTTGGGGTAGAATCGGAAAACGATTTGGTAAAGACTAAGTTTGGTGAATACGGAGAGATGCAAAAAGGCTGGACTGCTGAAGATGCTAAAGGATTCATCAAAGTATTGTCTATTCCGCTCCGCGTTTATTATACGAACCATAAGAACGAACAGATATGATACGAGTCGGAATCATTGGTGGTGCAGGGTATACGGCAGGCGAATTGATTCGCCTGCTTATCAATCATCCGGATGTGGAAATCATATTCGTGAACAGCTCGAGCAACGCCGGAAATCAAATTACAGATGTGCACGAAGGGTTGTATGGTGAAACGGATTTGCGTTTTACAAGTGAACTCCCGCTAAACGACATCGATTGCCTCTTCTTTTGTACGGCGCATGGAGATACGAGAAAATTCATGGAATCGCATTCCGTTCCGAAACAAGTCAAGATTATTGACTTGTCGATGGATTATCGTATTAAGAGCGAAGAACATGATTTTGTCTATGGATTGCCGGAATTGAATCGTCGCCGGATTTGTTCAGCGCAACACGTGGCTAATCCGGGTTGTTTTGCCACCTGCATCCAATTGGGAGTGCTTCCATTGGCAAAACATTTAATGTTGAACGATGATTTGCATGTAAATGCGATTACCGGTTCGACGGGAGCGGGTGTAAAACCGTCGGCAACATCTCATTTTAGTTGGCGGAACGACAATATCTCCATTTATAAACCATTTACGCATCAGCATCTGGCAGAGATTACACAAAGTCTTGCGCAGTTACAGAACAGTTTCAATAGCCGTATCAATTTCATTCCGGTACGCGGCAATTTCTCTCGTGGGATTTTTGCCACGACTTATTTGGAATGCAAGGTGGAATTGAGTGAGATACGCCGTATTTACGAAGAATACTATGACGATCATTCATTTACCTTTATTATCGACAAGAATCCGGATTTGAAGCAAGTTATCAATACAAATAAATGCTTGATTTATCTGCAAAAATACGAAAATCAGCTACTAATTGTTTCGATAATTGATAATTTGCTAAAAGGAGCAAGCGGACAGGCGGTACATAACATGAACCTTTTGTTTGGTTTGGAAGAGACGATAGGACTCCATCTTAAGCCATCTGCATTTTAATTGACAGTTGAGAATTGACAATTGACAATTATTTAGTTGACAATGGAAAATTGTCATTCTCTTTTGCCTTCAGTAATTTTTGATTGTCGGTTGCCAATTTGATGGTTATCTGTATTAATTATCGATTGTCAATTATCCATTGTCAATTTTCAATTAAGAACAATGAAACTTTTTGATGTATATCCTTTATTTGATATAGAAATTGTGAAAGGAGAGGGCTGCCATGTGTACGATGCAGTAGGAAATGAATATTTGGATCTCTACGGAGGTCATGCGGTCATTTCTGTCGGACATAGTCATCCCGCATACGTTCGTGCAATTAGCGAACAGGTAGCAAAACTTGGATTCTATTCCAATTCCGTAATCAACAGTTTGCAACAGACGCTGGCGGATAAGTTGGGTAAAGCGTGCGGTTACGATGAATATTCGCTCTTTTTGATAAACTCCGGTGCCGAAGCAAACGAGAATGCGCTGAAATTGGCCTCGTTCTACAATGGGAAACGCCGTGTATTGGCTTTTAAACATTCCTTTCACGGGAGGACTTCTGCGGCCGTGCGTGTAACGGATAATCCGAGAATTATAGCGCCAATAAACGAAGGGTTGGACGTAACGTATCTTCCGCTTAACGATTCAGAAGCTGTCGAAGCAGAATTGAAGAAAGGAAACGTCTCGTCTGTGATTATAGAAGGAATTCAGGGCGTGGGAGGCATACAACTTCCTTCTGACGAGTTCATGCGTGATTTACGTTCTCTCTGTACAAAATATAACGCAGTTTTGATTTTGGACGAAATTCAGTCCGGGTATGGACGTAGCGGGAAGTTCTTTGCGCATCAATATGCAGGCATTCGACCGGATATTATCACGGTAGCAAAAGGAATCGCGAATGGCTTCCCGATGGGTGCCGTATTGATTAGTCCAATTTTTAAACCGGTGTATGGAATGCTGGGGACGACTTTCGGAGGAAACCACTTGGCGTGTGCAGCGGCGATAGCGGTGCTCGACATCATGCAGGAGGAGCATTTGATAGAGAACGCCTCAAAAGTAGGTACATACCTGATGAATGAGCTCCGAAGCTGTCCCGGAATTAAGGAGCTGCGCGGTCGCGGGTTGATGATAGGCATAGAGTTTGAAGAACCCATTAAGGAAATGCGCAGCCGCCTCTTGTTCGACGAGAAGGTATTTACGGGCGTAGCAGGAACGAACACTCTACGTCTCTTGCCACCGCTCTGCTTGACGCAGTCGGAAGCTGCCGAGTTTCTCTGTCGTTTCCGCCGAGTGCTCGCATAGAAGATAGGTAGCAATTTGTTCTTATTTTTTTGTTTTGTAAGAGGTTGTATCTCAGTTGTGTCGGAGATACAGCCTCTTTTTCTGTATTTTTTGCTT
>CAZOKT010000175.1:0-5264 GCA_964580505.1 uncultured Parabacteroides sp.
ACAACGCCGAGACTTCGCTTTCCGTCCATCTTGATAATTGCCGGTTTCTCCAGGCGGACGTGCCGCAGATATGCCGTCTCTTCCACCGCCGGAAGCAAATCTAAATATTTTTCGTCGAACCAACCTTCTCCCTTAAAGGGGTTTACCGTGAAATAACCTACGCCGAAAGAGGTCAGGTTCTGAAAGAAATGCGTGCCCTGACTCGGGTCAACGCGGTAATTTTCCAGTCCACACTCCACGATAACCCGCGCATTACAGATATGCGACCACTTCACTGGAATGCCCAACCATGCGTCGCTGCTTCCCCAACGTCCGGGACCTACAAGGACATACCCCTGTTCCGTGCCGGTGAACTTCCGGTTCATCTTCTCGATTTCATAGGCGACAAGCTGATTGTTTGCCGCGTTGAACGAGCTGCTTTTCACATAAATAATATCCTGAACGTCGTTGATAATGCCATGTCCGAGCACACTCTCCGACGCCAAAATCGTATTCTCTTTCGGCACTACCCCCAGGTCTTCTTCCATCACCTCCTTATTATCTACAATCGGGCGAATCTGCAACAGATAAAAGCTCGCCTTCTTCGAGTCCTCTTTATTCATGTTTACGGCAAATTCGATTTCAATGGGGCGTCCCATCTCCCGCTGTCCGATTTTCAACAACTGGTCTAATGTTTCCGCCAGTGGGAAGACATCATGCTGCAGGATATTAGCAAACGAAAGAATCTTCCGACCTCCCGGATAAAACCCGTCGCGGATAATCATATCGTAAGGGTCGTATGTTGAGACAAGATACTTTAACGAACCATCAGCCTCCGCATCTTTCAGGGTAAGCCGCTTCAGATTAAACGCATCGTTAACTGAAAACTGTTCCGTCAGCTTTTCGTTTGCCACATCTAATGCGTAGAAATGGGTCTGGGTCTCGCGAAGAGCCATATCCATCGTGCTCATCTGTAAAATATTATGCGGGTGGCATGGCGAGAAACGTAACGTAAGTCCGCCTTCAACGATATATTTTCCTAAGCCCAATGCAATGTTCGCAATGCCGTCTTCTGCCTTCTCATTGCCTATCGGATAGAAGTTCAGTGAGCGTGCCACACCGGAAATCGTAGGATAGAAGCTGTCTCCGTAGCGTGTGCCGACCACCTCCTGCAAGACTATAGCCATCTTTTCCTGGTCGATAAGGTTTGAGGTGGCAGTCATATACGCTTTGCTGTCGCGATAAAACACCGAAGCATAAACCGCTTTGATAGCATCGCTCACGGTACGGAGCATTTCATATTTATCTTTTATCTTCGGAACCATGTACGTTGAATACACGCCTGCGAAAGGTTGATAGTGAGAATCCTCCAGAAGACTCGAGGAACGAATGGCAATCGGCGCCTTCACGACATCGAAAAATGCCATCAAATCTTCAATCAGCCGCTTAGGAAGACTTGCACGGAGGAAATATTTCAGGATGCTGTTATCGTCAATGTCGCTCAATGCTACGGTATAAAGTTCATTCGTCTCGACAAATTCGTCGAAGATGTCCGTACAAATGACGACCGTTTTTGGGATATTCACACTGAAGTTCTCCCGCTCCAACTTCGGATAACGCTTTATCATTGCCCCGATAAATGCCAATCCACGCCCTTTTCCTCCAAGCGATCCCTCTCCTATCCGGGCAAAGTTGCTGTACTCGTCGAAGCGGTCTTTCTGATAAATAGCCACCACACCCGCATTTTTCATACGCCGATACTGCACAATCAAGTCAAAAATCAGCTTGCGAGCCTCGTCCATATTCGTATAATCACTTACATCTACGTTCTTCAACACTTCGGCCGGAGGGAAGATAGCACGCGAGTAAAAGAATCGGGAGAAGTGATTACGGCTCAGATGGTAAACCAACGAGTCGTCCGGAATATCAAAGATTTTCCGCTGAAGGTCTTTCAGGTCTTTGATACGCATGATTTGCTCTTTGGTTTTCGGATTGACAATCACAAAATCACCAAAGCCGAAACGGTCTGTAATCTCCTTACGTAAATCTTGCGGATAGCTCTTCGAGTTCTTATCAATAAACGAGGCTCCTAATTCTTCCGCGTAAATCCGGTTTGACGACTCCGAAGATTCCAGCACGAAAGGTATAATCTTTCCCGTCTTCCGTACGTACTGTCCGAACTTATAGCCGGCATAAAGGTCTTTCACGCCATCGTGCGGGAAGCTCATATCCGATATGATTCCCAAGATATTATTCTGATATTGCTTGAAGATGCGCACTGCCTCTTCGTAATTCCTCGCCAACTCGATTTTCGGACGTCCGCGCATTCGCAGCTTTTGCTGGTGAGCATTCAACGCTTCCTTCGAGAACTCTTGGCTCTGTTCCAGCACGAACTTGTAGAGATGAGGCAATGCCGAAGAATAGAAGCGGATAGAATCTTCCACCAAGATAATAATCTGCACACCGACACTTGCCACGTCGTGCGGGGCATTCATCTTATCTTCGAGGAGTTTGATAATCGCCAACAGTAACTCCGCATTGCCCAACCAACTGAATACATAGTCAATCACGCTCAAATCCTCGTTCCCCAATCGTTTGGAAACCTCCTTCGAAAAAGGCGTCAGCACGACAATAGGGATGTTCGGATAGCGCACCTTTATTTCCTTCGCTACCGAGAAAATATCACGATTGTCCATATTCGGCATACAGATAACCAGCTCGAAATTGCGGCTTTGCAGTTCGGCAAGCGCTTCGTCTTCGGTAGTTACTTGGGTAAACCTCGGCGGATAACTCAAACTTAATGCCGTGTATTCATTGAATATCTGCTCATCTACGCGCCCGTCGTCCTCCAGCATGAAAGCGTCATACTTCGTGGCAATCAGCAAAACATTATAGATTCGTTTATTCATTAGGTTTGCAAATGGCGTATCCCTGAATACTAATTCTTTCAAATTGGGTAAGCTGCTCATGGTTTTAATACATTGAATCCAAGTTTTCTCCTATCCAAGTTTCCACTCCTGCCAATGCTTCCGGCTTTCCGATGTCGAGCAATTTCAGTTCAGGGAACTCGCACGCATGGATATTGGTGCGGGCACAGATGGAAAGGTAGAACTGAATGATAGAGAATTTTCCCGTCCATTCCTCCATCCAGCAGAATATTTCCGGCGAAAGGATGTGGATGCCACTAAATGCGTATGCCTTGTATCGTGCGGGATTGAAATAAGGATAGTAGGATTTCACTTCGCCCGTCTCCCGATTCCGCCAGCCACAAAGCCGGTTTTCCTCGTTAAAAAGCAGATAACGCGAAGTCTTCCTTTTGCTTACCAGAAGCGTGGCAAGGGCTTTACTCTCCTGATGTTTCCGGTAAAGCTGCCGCAAATCGACATTCGAGAAAATATCGACATTGTGCACCAGAAACGGTTCTTCGCCATCAAGGAAAGGAGCGGCATGTTTGATTCCGCCTCCCGTGTCGAGCAAATATTCCCGCTCGTCGGAGATATGCACCTCCACACCGAAGTTATCGTTCGCTTGCAGGAAATCGATTATCTGTTGTCCGAGATGATGAATATTTACAGTAATATCTCCAAAGCCCGCTGCCTTCAGTTTAAGGATTACGTGCTCCAACATGGGTTTTCCGGCTACCGGAACCAGTGCTTTAGGCATATTGTCTGTCAAAGGCTTCAACCGGTTACCCAGACCGGCTGCAAATATCAGTGCTTTCATTATTATTTAGATGAATTGAGGTTCCATGATTTGTTCCATATTTTGCTCCCGATGAACCAGATGGATGCGGACGCCGAACTTATTGTGCAGGTGCTCTGCCAAATGTTGTGCGGAATAGACCGACCGATGTTGCCCGCCGGTACAACCAAAACAAATCATCAAATCGGTGAATCCCCTGTCCAAATAACGCTTGACCGACGCATCGACCAACACATAAACATGCTTGAGAAACTGAGTAATTTCCCCATCTTTTTCCAAAAAGCGAATCACCGGTTCATCCAAGCCGGTAAAGTGGTTATACCGTTCATACTTCCCCGGATTATTGATGGCGCGACAGTCAAATACAAATCCGCCGCCGTTGCCCGTCGCATCATACGGGATTCCTTTTTTATAGGCAAAGCTTACAATCTTAACCTCCAGCTGCTTCATCTGCTTTTCGTCCGAGAATTGCTTTAAAGTTATGAGCCGATGGAGTATTTTGCTCAAATAAGGATACTCCGGATAATCCTTCTTCAGCAACCGACGCAGGTTAGCAATGGCAAAAGGGACGCTTTGCATGAAGTGAGGCTTCTTCTCAAAATAACCGCGAAATCCGTAAGCTCCCAGCACTTGCAGCGTACGAAACAAGACGAAATGGCGCAACTGCGTGCGGAACCGTGCCTCGTCGACCGGCATATACTGCCCAAGTGCTTCGATATAGCTCTGCAACAACTCTTCTTTCAGTTCTTCGGGATAACACGCTTTTGCCTGCCACAGGAAAGAAGCCACGTCATAATAGACCGGTCCGCGCCGCCCTCCCTGAAAATCAATCAGCCACGGTTCGCCCTCTTTAATCATCACATTGCGCGACTGGAAGTCACGATACATGAACGTGTTCGAAGCATCTTGCAACAAAATATCCGCCATCCGCTGGAAATCATCCTCCAATCGGTCTTCCTGAAACGCTATCTCCGTCGCTTTCAAAAAGCAATATTTGAAATAATTCAAGTCCCAAAGCACCGAACGGTGGTCGAATTCCGCCTGCGGACGGCAGCGGGAAAAGTCGAATCCCTGCGCCCCGACGACCTGAATCTTAGGCAACAGGCGCATGGTCTTATGCAGCAATTCCCTCTCTCCTTCATCAAAAACGCAGCTTTTCCGCCCTTTCTCGATGGCGTCAAAAAGGAGCGTGTCTCCCAAATCCTCCTGAAGATAAAAACGACGGTCGTCTGTACAGACATAAACCTCAGGAACAGGAAGTCCTTTGCTCCTAAAATGGCGGGACATGTAGAGGAACACGACGTTCTCTTCCGGCGAGGTTCCGCTCACTCCTATCAACGTTTGTTTGCCTATCAGACGGAAATAGCGCCGATTAGAGCCGGAAGAGGGCAATTCGGTGATTTCCTCCGCCTCCACTCCGGTGTACGACCGGTATAAATCTCTCAATATCGTTGTAACCATATCCTTTACTTCCTCAAAAAAGATAATTATGCTTTATCTCTAAATTCTCCGCTAAGGTAAAAAGATTTGATAAAAAAGAAAAAGAATTGAGCTGCTAAAAGGAAAAACAGATGCCGCCCCAT
>CAZOKT010000176.1:0-5250 GCA_964580505.1 uncultured Parabacteroides sp.
TTACCGCTTCATGCACGCTGAAATTTTGAGGGTTGTTTCTCGCAAAAATCATCCGTCATGCAATAATGCTTTTATTGCTATGTCCCTATTTCTCATAGAAACTTCTTATGTCGAACTCACGTTATTTATGTCTGTATTGTCTGTATTTAGAAGTTTATGTTTATACCTCCCATTAAGCTAATGCCTTGTACGGGATAACCATAATAGAGGTCATAATCCTGATTCAGGAGATTGCTTACCTTCGCATAGATACCCAAAGTATCATTAAACTTATAATCGGCCTTCAAACTTAGGTCACAAATGTTATCCAAATCATAGAAGTAGAGGCTGGAAGGAGCAAATATTGTCCGGTCAGTAGCAATATAAACATCAAGTGCAATAGAGAATTTATCAATTGGATTTACCGTAACACCTGCATTAAACTCCAATGTTGGTTTGCCATTAAAAGAAGCTATGTCTTTATACGTAATACCTGCATAATCAACCGTACCATTCCAATTGTTGTAAACGCCCTTTACGTAAATGTCGAAATAGTTCTGATACTTATATTTCAACTTGGCTCCGGCATAAAAGAGCTTACTATCCATATCCGGCATTGCTGAGAAAAGTCCGGCAAAACCGTTTTCCTCCAGAAAACTTGCCGGAACAAGAATGCAATCGTCCGATAAAATCCGATAACCTGCAAATATATCAAACCAGAAATTCTTTGCCACGCCGCTCTTGATGCCGATTTGTCCGTTGAGCCATTCACGCGTCGGAGCGATCTCTTCGGTAGGATTCACATAGCGGTTTACCAATGATGTCTCATAAGCACTGTTCGAATAGAGGCCACCTTTAGCCGTTAAATAAAACATCGTCTTATCTGCTACTTCAATATCCGCCGAGACATTCGGAGAAGCACTTACCGAGTTATCTTCTCCGGTCACAAACATCACATTCGCACCTAATTGCACTTTCCAGTTATCCCCACCTATCCGATAATAAGGAGTCAAAGTAATCTCGGCATGATTCTGGAACTCACATTCGCCCACGTTCGGCAAGCTATAAGCAAAGTACTCTATTTGTCCGCCCACGCCCACACGCTGATTCTCATTAAAGAGTGCATTTGCGTCAAACTTTGCATCTAAAGTATGCTCGGTAGGTCCGTCAAATTCTGCACTTAGTCCGTATTTATGGGAGAAGTTGATGTAATCCAAATCTATCAGATAGAAAATATCCGCATCCTCTTTCGCCTCGACACCTACTTTCGCTTTAATTGTTTGGTTGACTTGGTTTGTCTCGCGGTCGGAATTATCCAAGTAATAAGAAGTATCATCCGATATACCACTTGCCGGAAGTCCCCAATAATTAAAGCCGGTGTAATTATATTGTACACCCAGATTCAAGATAGTCTTGTGAAATGCATGTGTATAGTTGATTCCACCTAAGTTATCATTCAGTTTTGCTTTTGTCTCTTCATCGATAGCATAATAATCCACACTGTAATAGTTCGCCTTGCTATTTGTCGAACGATGCGAGAAAAAAAGATTCAGCTTGTCTTTTTCCGTGCTGAGGATATGATAACCGAAATCACCGTCAATGTTCAAATGCATACCTGCGCCGAGATTCAAATAACCGCGACGTTTATTATAATCCATTTGCGTCATGATATTCCCCGAAGGTAATACTACAATCTGCTTCTCAGGGTCGGTAGCCAGCGTAAAGTCTGAATAGTCAATAGAACGCTTTGTTACTTCCGGCTCTTTGATTTCTGGCAATGTATTCACCTTATTCGCGTCTTGTACGGTCGGGTCATATTCCCGTTCCAACGTCATTTTCCGTTCCAACGTCTGTTGTTCTTTCTTCTCTTGCGCAGAGACCGTAACGGCAAAACCAAGCAAGACCGCTACACAAAGTACTTTTTGATAATTCGTTTTCATCTTTGTCTTCCCTCCTTACTTTAGTTTAGCCAAACGCTCTTCGATCATCGTATTAATGTTATCGTCTCCTTGATAATTCTTTTGTAAGCTGTTTAGGTAGACCCGAGCCTGTCCCGGATCTCCTTTACGAATATAAATATCCGCCCAAAGGACGAATCCACGTGCCAACCAATATTGATGCGGCGTACCGTTTTTTGCAAAATCTTCCAAAATGGATTCTGCGTTCTTATCATCATTCGCATCATAATAGAGTTGTGCTAGTAAATATTTTGCTTCGGCACCTTCCTCTGTACGGGTATCTTTGCTTAAAGACTTTAAATCTTCCAGTGCTTTCGATTCTTGTCCGGCTTCCATATAAGCTTTCGCACGGACATAGCGCGCTTCATTGGCAATCTCCGGAGATACTTTCGGATTCTTCAAAACGTTGTTTGCACCGGCAAGCGCCTCCTTTTGATCTCCAATTTTCAAAGCACAACGCATCACGCCTAAAGCCGCCGCCTCTTTATTATTCGGATCCTCGGCAATCTCATCCAAACGTTTGAAAGTCTCCAATGCCGAAGCAAAATCCTCTGTCAGGTATTCAATTTCTGCCTTACGAGCCGTCGATTCTTCCAAGAACTTCCTGTCTCCGCTATCAATTACTTTCCGGAACATAGGCAAAGCCTCATTGTATTCCTTCAAATTGAATGCAATGCTCGCTAAATAAAAGTTCGCATTCGTACTGAACGCTCCGTCCGGATAATTCTGCAAATAATTTTGCATACTCCGGCGTGCCCCTTCATTATCGCCACGTAAGAATAATTTCTCTGCTGCGATATAGGTTAATGAATCCTGCTCGTTTATATTAATATGGATATTTCCTCCTAACGAATTGACATAAACCACATACGCATCCACATTATTCATATCAATATAGACAGACTTCAAATCTTGTAATGCTACACGTGCCTCTTCGCTCCCTGGATAATGACGGATGACAGATTTATACGCTTCGGCAGCTTTCTCCGGCTGATTTGTATTGTAATAAATCAATCCAAGCTGGATGCCTGCTTTTCGTGCTAAACTGCTTTCCGGATATTCTCGAATCAATTTTGTGAAGGTTTGTTCCGCTGCTGACAGATTCTCTAAAAGGACATACGCCCTCCCTTTTTCAAATAGGGCATCATCTACATATTGCGACTCCGGATAATTACGAATCAATTGGTCCATTGCCCGTATTTTCCCTTGATAATCCTTTTGCAAACCCAAGACGAACCCTTTTTGGTAAACCGAATAATCGCCCGTCGATGGGAGGATTTCCGAAGCTTTGCTATAACTCTCCTCTGCCGCAGCAAACTGGCGATTTTGAAAAAGGCAATCTCCGATACGATTGAACGCGTCTGCATATGAAGCCGAGGCATGGTTTCTCTCTGTATCCGTGTATTGCTGGAAACGACTTAGGGCTATGTCATACTCTTTTTGCTTGAAATGGCAATAGCCCAGATTATAATAAGACAAAGCATACATATCCGTTCTGCGTTGCTTCGTACTATTTTGATAAGTACGATAATCGGAAATCGCATTCGTATATTCCCCGTTCTTGTAATAACATTCACCGCGCCAAAAGTAAGCGTCGCTACGTGCTCCCTCGTTGTAGGTCCCCATTTGAATTGTCCGTGTGAAATAGTTGATAGCCTCGTCCATATCCATGTTGGCGAAGGCGTCGGTTCCTAACCGGAAAAGGATATTCTGTTTCGCATCGAGAATCTTGACGCTCGGGTGTTGTATTTTCTCAATCGAGGTCAATGCCGCTTCGTAATTTTTTGTAGTCAGATAAGTTTCGACCAAGTAGGCATTCACCTTGTCTGCGTATTGGGAATTAGGATAATCATTCAAAAAATCCTCGAAAATAGTTACTGATTCGCCGAATCCGGTGAATCCCGTTTCATGGATCAGTAACGCATAGTTGTACATGGCAGCCTCACGGATTTGGGAATCGAATGACGCGGTAGCGGCTGACTCGAACGCCATTCGTGCCTTGCTCTTGTCATTTGTCTTTAAGTAGCACTGCCCCAAATAAAGGTAGGCATTCTGCGTAAGTGCATCGTTTCGGCTGACTACACGGCCGAAGTTTGCAGCCGCTTTCCGGTATTCTTCATTATTATATAGGCATACGCCGAGCAAATACAGGTCACCTCTCAGGGGTGCATCACTTGCTGACACGTATCGTTCCAGCATCTTCAAGGCGTTATTGTAGTTCCCTTGATGATAATAGGAATTGCCTAATAGTCGGTAAAGTTCCGTGTTGTTCGGACTGTTCAGGTATTCCGACAGCAACGATTCGCCCTCTTTTATGACACGGTTGTATTTGTTTTGGATGAAATAAATCTGTGTGATATAATAGGCCGATTGTTCACGGTATTCGGGATCTGATTTCAAGATATTGAACTCCGCCAATGCTTCGTTATATTTTCCGTCAGCATAATCGATATATGCTACATAATAAGCCGATGCAGCGCGATATTTCTCACCTATCTGCTGAATGCGCTTGAAGTATGTGTAGGCTTTTTCACGCTCGCTGGTCTGTAAGAGTGCGTACGCCAGTCTAAAGCTATAAGTCTCTTGGTCAGCAGGACTAAGCATGTCAATGTCCGATTGTCGTAGTCGGCTGATTGTTTCAGCATAATCTCCTCTGCCGAAGCAGGCCGAACCAATTAGGAAGTTCACCTCGTTGGCATGGCGTGAGTCGGGATAATGAGTCAAGTAGATTTCCAACAAATCCTCCGCCTCTTGACGTCCTTCCGCAAAAGCGGCATACGCCAGCATATAATCTGCCTCCTGAATCAGGTCGTCATCTGTAGAATGCGCTTTATATGCATTCAGTTTGTCCATACAACCCGCATAATTCTTTAGGCTGAACATTTCCTTGCCTTCCGTAAATAACCGTTCCGGACTGCTGAAGGAATACGCGCGTTGCGCATCCGCCAACTGAGTCCCCAGTACCAAGCACAAGGGAATAAGTATTCTTTTCATTACCGATACATTTAATGCATTAATGTTTCTACAACTTCAATTCGCAAAGATAGATAATCCTATTTAATAATAAGCAACTTGCCCATGAAAAAGCTTCAATCGACAACTCTCAACCGCTAACGGTATTTATTTTTCTCTCTTGGGGATGCAGGATTTGATAAAAAGATAGGTAATCTACCTATAATGCTTGCTTTTTGCTTCTATTTTATTAATGAGAATAAATATTCTGCGATATTTTGTCCATGTTAAACGGTAAACTGTCGAAAGAGAGCAGATTGTCAGTGTCGGTAGAAGTCTGCTGGGCTTGGTATGAGGTTTG
>CAZOKT010000177.1:0-5139 GCA_964580505.1 uncultured Parabacteroides sp.
GGGATTAGTGTCTTCAAGCGACACGAAGGAGGGAATCCTATGAGATTGGGGTCTTCAAGTGACACGAAGAGAGGAATCTTGCGAGATTGGAGTTTCCAAGCGACACGAAGAGACTTGTTTTGAAAGTTTTTATTCATTAATCCATTAAAAATATATTAGTTATGAGAGCAGTACCTAAAATTGCAGGTTCTAACATGGGGCAATTCAATTTAGCCCTGTACGTGAGTTTCCATCAGGCCATTCTGACGTGTATCGATTCGATTGCCATGCCTTCGAAGGTGTTTCTTTCGGAGGAACTGAAGGAGCAGTATGCGCAGTTGGTAGATAAGCTGACGGACAAGAACAGCGACCAGCGGGCACGCATCGGTACGGCGGAACAGGCGAATGACGACGCCGAACGCGACAGACTGGTGTCCCAACTCTTTTTCGTGGTACAGAACGGACTTCGCTCGACGAAAGAGACTGTCCGCAAGGCGGCGGAGCTTCTGGAAATCGTGATTCGTCCGTACAAGAACGTTCAGAAGCAGGGATATTCGGCGGAGACCGCCAGCATCCGCGGGTTAATCCAAGACCTTGAAAAGGATGATAACCAAGAGGCGGTATCGACGCTGAATTTGCAGTCGGTTATCAACGAGTTGCAAACGGCAAACGAAACTTTCGACACGAAGTGGAAGAGTGGGGTAGACGAGGCTGCGGCGAAATCCCGGCAGGTTACGACCGTGGAGCTGCGCGCACAGACCGACGATTTGTATAACGAACTGTGCGAGCGTATTTATGCTTCGGGGTTTGCTGCTACGGAGGCGGACGACGTTTCTCTGATTACGAGCATCATCAATGAGATAAACGGCATCATCGCCAACTTCAAGGCGAGCTACAATATGAGCGCGGCGAAGAAGAAATCGAAGACGAAATCCACAGAAGACACGGAGTCGCAAACGGAAACGGTAGAGTAGGGGAGTAACGTGCGTGGGAACAGGCAAGGGACGGGCAGACACTGCCTGTCAGCGATGTTGGTCTCTTTTGAGCCACTTGTTTACGCGGTGGATTACGGCGTCCCGGATGATGCGGAAATTCCCATAGCGGAGGTTGAGAAATAACTCTTCAAACGAGCGGCAGACCTTTATCCACGGATGCCGCCAACCCATAATCCGGTAGACACTCTCCTTGTAGGCCGTGTTTTCGATGACGTAGCGCGGATGCCGCAGCGGGAGTTCCACGTCGTATCGCCGCATGGTGAATATGCGTCGGAATCCGCGCGGCATGGTGTGAATCGAGCCGCGAAAGTGCGTAGAGTCTGCCGTTGCGCCCAGATTGTTAATCATGTTGCGGGTCGGCACGATGCTCAGTCCGGAGCTGAACAGTATGGAGGCATGGAAGATGGTTTCGTAATAAGGCTTGCCGTGCTCGCGGTGCCGGTGGCACATATAGATGAAATCGTCGCGATACCGGCGCGTCGCGATGAGATTTTCCAGCAGGCGCATATTCTCGCGGTCGTCGAGGAAGGTGTAATGCTCGTCCCACCGGTCGATAACCCGCCGCCAGCTTGCCCAGCCCCAAATCGAGAAGGTAGAAGCGAAGAAGTAGTCTGACGTGATGCCCTCCGTAATCTCCTCCGGATTGAACCCTGCAATCATGCTGATGCGCTCGTCGTGCTCGTATTTATCCAGCAATTCCTTGCAGAACGTGAAGAATGAAAGCGAAGGGATGCTGTCATCTTCGAATACGATGCACTTATCCGCAAGGGAGAACGCCCAGCGTTGCGCCCTGTAATTCGAGGGGTCGCAACCTGCGTTTTGTTCCTGATAATTCCGGTGTACTTCGCATTCCCAGTCGATTTGGCTCACTACCTCCCGACAAGCCTCAATGCCCGCAAGGTCGCGCTCATCCCGTGCTCCGTCCTGATAAAGAAACAGTCGCGAAGGCCGTGCTTTCCGGACTTGCTCGAAAACTCGGGACAAAGGCTCCGGACGGTTGAAAAACAAGATTAAGACAGCGACATCAACTAACGCGGGCTTCATTTCTCGATTAATTGGGTTTGAAAATAAACAGCATGGACAACGCGCTTCTCTTCGGGCGGTATTTCCATGTAATTTTTATAGAGGTCGGTCAGATAGGCATCCGGATTGCATGGCGCCTTGAATTTCCTCCCTTCAAACATGATTTTGCCCAACGGGAAAATGGAGTCCTTCCGATGCATGATGCCATAACCGTTATTATTTAAAACGTTGGATATATACGTGCGCTTATCGCAGAAAACATTCAGGATTCCCCATATAGCCCGTATCAATCCGTACTTCGCCCCAAAAACGAAGAACTCCGCGAAGGAGCGCAAGGAGTAGTAATGTTTCGTATGCAGAATGGCGTGCGCCACGGAATAACTCCGCGTCAATTTCTTCACCCAACCGCGTGGAAGCGTCGGATAATCCACGAATGGAAAAATATCCACGTAAAGTCCCTTCTGATAATCCAGACTAAAGTCATCGCCCGCCTCGACGAAGAAAGAATTCAAATCGCGCACTTTCACGATGGGTTTATTATTGGACGGGTCGCTCGCTTGTGTCTGCAAAAAGAGTGACGGGGGTAATTCCGACGGGGCTATCCGCAGGAAACGTTGCAGGTCTTCCTGCCGCATGGCGATGTCCACATCATCGTCCCAAGGGATGAATCCGCCATGCCGGACGGCTCCGAGCAGGCTTCCGCCATCCAGCCAATAGTCTATCCCATGTATCCGACAGATTCGGTCTATCTCCGTCAGGATTTCCAATTGCCTCAACTGGCATGACCTCAGGTTTTCCTGAATATAGGCAGATAAGTAGGGATTCTTCATAAGGCTTCACGTTTAACGTCGATGACTTGTCCGGTATAATTAGAGAGCAGCGTTTTAACCGTAACTTCTGCGACTTTCTCGGCAGACAGCAGGGTTTCTTCCGGCTCGATACCGAAATTCTGTACGCGCATCGGCGTCTTGGTGCGCTCCGGATTGATGCAATTCACGCAAATGCCGAAGCCTTCCCATTCCTGTGCGACAGCCTGCACGAAATTGACGATTGCTGCTTTCGTTGACGAATAAATACTGTAAAACGCGCGGCCTCGTGTATAGGAGCTGGAAGTAAAGAATATCAGTTTTCCTTTGCTTTCTTTCAGGTAAGGCAAGGATTCTATCGCCACGTTTATCGTTCCGAAGTAGTTTGTCCGTATAGCCGCCTCGATGGTGGCATAATCCATTGTGACGAGAGGCTCTTTATTCAGGATTCCTGCTGTATTAATAATATAATGAATTGTACCCTCTTTCCGACAGACCATACTCAGCGCCTTGACGACATCCTCCCGATTTCTTACATCTGTATGATTCAGGCTTCGGGAGAAACTGTAAACCTTACAGCCATGCTCTTCCAATAATCGTACGATTTCTGCGCCGATACCGCAACTTCCTCCGAAAATTATAGCAGTCTTTCCGGACAATTCCGCTTCATTCCTGATTTCCTCGTTCAATTCGCTCTGACGAAGCTGGAAGAATTTATCTAACAGATAAGTGTCCTCCTTGTAGGTAAGTTTCATGTTGCTCTCTTCACCTGCCACTACATAAATCGGAACCTCCGGCAAATAATTCTTCACTACCCCGCAATCGTCTGTTGCCCTGAACTCCGGGTCTTTCAACGCAATGTCATAAGCCTGACGAATCACCTCTATGGAGAAAGCCTGCGGAGTTTGTCCGCGACGCAACTTCGAGCGGTCAGGAATTTGACAGATAAAGTCGCCCTCTACTTCGATAATCGTATCTGTCGAAGGAAGCGCCACATCTACTGCCTGATAAGTTTCCAACGCAGCGATTACATCGTTAATAATCCGCTGACTTACCAACGGACGTACTGCATCGTGAAAGATTAAGTTCACATCCGAACCGGCGTAAGCAGCTATTGCCGAGAGGCTGGAATAGTAACGTTCCTTTCCGCCTTTCAATATCTTTTTCACTTTTTTCCAACCGTTCTTTATCACCATATTCTCAAACTCGGAAATATAAAACGGATTGGAGACAATAGCTATCTCGTCAATATGCACGTTACTTTCGAATGTTTCGACAGTGTGTTCCACCACCATCTTTCCTGCTACCTTGAAGAATTGCTTTGGCGTGGAAAGTCCCAATCGGCTCCCGATTCCGCCGGATAATATAATTGCTACGTTTCTTTTCATGCCGTCTGTTCTGCTCCTATAATTTCAGACTTAACCCTGAATTTTTCTTGTTAAATTTTCCACAAAGATACGGAAAAGCCATACGAAACTTCCTTACATTTGCAACTTAATTTGATTTTTCCTATGCACAAATTGTTGTTTATTCCCGTTGGAGGTTTGGCTAACCGGATGCGTGCGATGGCTTCGGCACTGACATTGGCACGAAAGACTGACAGCCAACTGCAAGTCGTTTGGTTTCAGGATTGGGCTTTGCACGCTCCATTCCATGCACTTTTCCAACCTGTCATACTTCCTCATTTTACTTTGAAAGAAGCCTCATGGCTCGATTATATCAGCTACGACCGCCCTCGGAAGAAGAACCTTTACCTTCCGCGTCTTTTCCAGAAACTTCGGTTTCGCTCTTGTCTTTATGAAAAAGTTATTACACCGCTTTGTAAACAAGATTTCAACTTCGAAGCGTGGATAAAACAAGGCAACGTATATATGGCTTCTTATACTGCTTTTCAGAATTATAGCTTCGAACTATTGAGAAAACTATTTATTCCTAAGCCGGAGCTTCAACAGGTTATCAACAACCGGTGCAAATCTTTTTCTAACTATACGATAGGAGTGCACATTCGTCGCACAGACAATAGGGCATCTATCGAACAGAGTCCGCTCGAACTCTTCGTTACCACCATCGACCGTGAGTTGGCGGAACATGAATCTTTATCTATTTATTTAGCGACCGACTCGGAGAGTGTCAAACAAGAAATGCGAAAAAGATACGGAGAAAGATTGATTTGTGCGGACGAGAAAGCAGACAGGAACTCAACTTCCGGCATTCAAGGAGGTATCATAGACATGTACACCTTGGCGCGAACCCAAAAGATTTACGGTTCCTTCCAAAGTTCTTTCTCCGAACTTGCCGCACAAATAGGAGGAATTCCCTTACGGATTATACGGAAG
>CAZOKT010000178.1:0-5127 GCA_964580505.1 uncultured Parabacteroides sp.
CATGCTTTGCAGGCGTTGGAAATGCAAAACATAACCTTTTGTGAAAGCAGGAAAGAAGTCTGAAATCCCCTTGCTCGCAAATTGTAGGTGCAATATAAAAAAGAGACCGACATTAAAATCTCTTTTATGCCGGTCTCCCATTCTTAATTCTTGTTATTGAGCTGAATATCCATCGTTTTGAGTCAAATTCGGATTTCTCTGAATTTCATTAACCGGAATTGGCCAATAAAGGTCAGTCTGTTTAAAAGTTGCACCACTACCATTTGTTGCACCAATTAAATCAACGAAAGTAATTTGACCCGGAGTTGTTTCAGAAACGGATGGGAACTTCATCGTACGAACACAGTCATCCCAAATCTTCATTTCGAGTGGGAACTCACGCAGGCGTTCTTTCCAGCATTCCTCTATGAAAGCTTGCTGACTTAAACTCTGCAAGCGGGTTGCAATAGTGCTTGCGCTTTCACCATTCATATTAGCACGAGCTTTTATCTGAGCCAGGTAACCGGCTGCTTCAGATGTCACGCCTTCGCTCTGGGCAATGCATTCGGCTGCGGAAAGCAAAGTTTCAGCGTAACGGTAAATATTCCAATCTTTTGTGCCCACAGCAGTACTTAACACAGCTTCTTCGTCATAGTAATACCAGTTGCAAGCTGTTTCTATACCATTGGTTGTGAATGTAATCGATTCGCCTGTATTGGGATTAGTATATGTCCAATGGAAGAACTGGTTCGGTTGGATACGCAAGTCGTCGCTTTCATAAATATTCAAGAAACGGTTGCTTACACCATATACATTTACCCACAGAGAGTAAGTATCGAATAATGAACCTGAGGCCTGATTAAATGCGTGTGTCGGCAAATTTCCACTGTTTGAAATCTGACTGTCGAATTCGTAAGCATAAATGACTTCAGATAAATCGTCGGTTGAACGTAACTTGTTAAATGCACTATTCGATGACAAATCATCATTAGTTGTCAAAGAGAACAAACCGCTGCTAATGATATCACGCAATTGAGAAGCTGCATTTGAATAATCGCCACGCATCATGTAAACATTGGCAAGTGTCATTTGAGCTATCGCCTTTGTAATACGGTGACCATTGCCTGAAAAAGTTGCCGATGGTAAACCTTCCACAGCTTCTTGTAAATCTGGAATAATCACTGATGTGTAAATCGTTTCAGCAGAAGTGCGTTCCGGATAAGTTACCTCACCTTCGGTCGGTTCTGTTACCATTGGAACGTCACCAAACATTTTGACCAAATAAAAATAATTCAATGCACGGAAGAATTGAGCCTCAGCCTTATATTTTGTTTGGTCTGTCATATCAATATCATCAATATATTTCAAGACATTATTAGCTATATTGATAACCTTATAACCATTTTCCCAAACATCATCGGTCTGGTAAGTACAAGTAGATTGTGTATAATCTTGCCTTGTCAGCAGGCGTGCGTAACGATGGTCTGATTCTTGTCCTTCATATTCGCTTGTGAAATAACCTGTTGGCATACACATTACGGCAACACTGGATGCACGATAAGCTCCCGTCATTCCAGATAAGAAGTTAGGTGCGCCCGTTCTATATAAATAGTTCACCTGGCCGATTATTTGATCTTCTGTCTGGTTATAGGCTGCTGAAGTCAAACTTGATTTAGGTTCTTCATCCAAGAAACTATCGCAAGCTGAGAATCCTGCCAACGTCGCACCTAAAACTGCGATTGTCAATATTTTTTTCATTGTCTAATCTTCTTAATTAATTGAGTTACTTAAAATGCCACATTAACACCTAATGTAAAGGTTCTTGCTCTTGGGTAAGAGAAGAATGTCATATTCTGACCGAACTGGTCGGCTGTTGTCGTACCGTTGCTGGTCGAAATTTGGGATGTTGATTCCGGGTCGTATCCGTGGAAGTCCTTAGCAGTGATACAGAATGCATTGTTTACGTTGAAATACAAACGCAAACTGCTGAACGGAGTATTCTTTAACTGATTTGAATCAAAGGTATAGCCCAGCTGGATTAAATTCCCACGGAGATAAGAACCATTAGCCACCCAGTAAGAATCTGTCATCGTATCTTGGTCAGCGTGTCCACCGTTAAACAGGTAGATAGCTGGTTGCATTGTGTCAGGATTTGTTCCGTTGTAAGCCTCTGTCAAAATGTAAGACAATCCACTCGTCATTCCGAAACGGTCCATTGTAGAATGGTAGAATTGCTGCAATGTCTGGACACCTGCTACAAACTGCAAATCCAATGTGAAGTCCCAGTTTTTCCAACGCAGGGTATTAATAAATGAACCAGTCCAGTCAGGCACACCTTTACCAATAATTTGGCGCTCAGACGAACGTTTCGGACGCCCTACCTGGTCTAAGTCGCAATCTCCATTTGCATAATCCTCTTCTGTATAAACACCTTCACGTACATATCCGTAGAAGCTGCCCACGCTTTCACCGACGCGGAGGATGGAAGCTCCGCTTACCCATTCGTTCATCAGGATATCTTCATCATTTTCACCTAAAGAAAGAATCTTGTTTTTGTTAAAGTTGGCATTGATGCTTGATGTCCAAGAGAAGTCTTTTGTCTCGATGTTGCGGGTAGTAAGCATGAAGTCTAAACCTTGGTTGCGAATAGAACCGATGTTACGATAGATAGAAGTATAACCGGTTGTATATGGTACAGGAGAATCGAGCAACAGGTCGGTTGTCTTCTTGTTATAGTAAGAAGCTTCCAGTGCAATACGGTTATTAAACAAGCCTAAATCGAAACCTACGTCAAACTGCCCTGTCTTTTCCCATTTCAAATCAGGGTTAGACATTGTTCCTAAGTAAGAATACGAGGCACGAGTGCCATTTAACAACAGAGTGCCGTCGCTCACACGAGACAAAGACTGGTAAACACCAATTTCAGAGTTACCCGTTAAACCGTAGCTGGTATGGAGCTTCAGGTTGCTGATAACGTTATTATCTATCAAGAAATCTTCCTGTGAGATATTCCAAGCCAAACCTGCTGATGGGAAGAACGCATACTTGTTGTTATCACCGAACTTAGAAGAACCATCGACACGGGCTGTGACGGTTGCTGAATAGCGGTCTTTATAAGTGTAAGCGAGACGTAAGAAGTAAGAATTCATTGCCCAGCGGCTCCAATAGGTCTCTGGAGAATCCGGAACTGTTCCGGCTGACATATTGTAATCCTGGAAGAAATCGTCGCTGAAGTTTTGCGTGTACATATAAGAATAATCATATGTGCGTTCTTGCCAAGACAAACCAACCATAGCATTCAACCGGTGGTCGTTCCATGTCTTATTGTAGGTTAAATATGTTTCTTCCTGCCAATATAATGTGTTTGCCCAGTAACGGGAAGCTGTACCGCCTTGGTCGTAGCCTAAGTTTATCAAATCACTTGGAGTATAGGATTGGTTTTGTTTGAAGTTTGCATCGATACCGAACTGTGTCTTCAAATCCAAACCGTCGATAATGTGGAATGTCAAAGCTGCGTTACCGAAGATTTTCGTATTGAAATTCATATTCTTCTGTGTTGTCAGAATATGAACCGGGTTTGCCATAGCCTCAAAGTCCATCGGCATATTAGCCGTATTGGAATTTGTATATTCTCCATCATAAGTGACCGGCAACCACGGCAACATTTCAATCATGGTACGGCGGGCATCCTGGGAACCTCCGGATTCTGTCGTTGAGTTGCCATAAGTATGGTTTATTGACAAGTTTACAGAGGTTGATAACCATTTCAACGGGTCGGCATCATAAGCAATCTTTGCATTCAAACGTTTTGAATATGTATTCAACAGAATACCTTGCTGGTCTGTATAGTTCAGGAATGCACCCATTGATGATTTCTCCCCGCCCTGCTGGATGTTCAACTGGTGGTTGTGCGAAACAGCTACACGAGTGGATTCATCCTGCCAGTCAGTATCATACAGCGGATTACCATTTGAATCAAAGAAACGGCTGTCTGTAAACCAGTCAGCAGGATTTAACGACCAATTCATTCCGTAGTAAGTATTCTCATTTGCCAAGCCCTGCATGAAAGCGTCGCACCATTCCTGGGCGGTCATAGCATCCATTTTGCTTGCTCTGTGAGCCACACTTACGGAACCGTCGTAGCTTACTTTGATACCTTCGCCGCGCTTGTTACCACGCTTTGTTGTTACCATGATGACACCGTTCGCACCACGGGCACCGTAGATAGCCGTAGCCGAAGCGTCTTTCAATACTTCCATAGACTCAATGTCGTTCGGGTTCATCAGGTAGAAGTTTTCCATTACCACGCCATCGACTACATACAACGGGTCGGATGATGCATTGATGGTAGCCTGGCCACGAATCACAACGCGGCTGCCGTAAGCGCCCGGCTGGCTGGAGTTGGAGAAGATGTTCACACCGGCAGCTTTACCACGCAAGTTGTCCAACGCGCTAAAGTTCTGGGCTTTCAGCAAGTCTTCGCCCTTTGCAGTGGAGATAGAACCCGTCACGTCCGATTTGCGCATCGTACCGTAACCTACCACCACGACTTCATCCAAAGCTTGCGTGTCTTCAGACAATGTTATGTTAAATTGCGTCTGGTTACCGACGGGGATTTCTTGGGTGACGTAGCCGATGTAAGAAATTTCCAGTACGTCGCCCGATGATACTTCCAAGGAGAAATTACCATCCAAGTCTGTAATCGTACCGTTTGTCGTTCCTTTGACCAACACGTTGGCTCCGATTATCGGGATGCCCGCGTCGTCAAGTACCGTACCTGTTACAGTCTTTGTCTGTTGTGTCTCTTGAATAGACAAGTTGCCGTTTCCGCTTATTCCACCTCCCGTGGCGTTTGCCGGAACTGCTAAGGCAGTAAAGGCTGTTGCTAGAAGGAGAGATGAAATTCTTACGGATTTTTGAAAATTCGGTTCTTTTTTCATGTTCTCACTATTTTATGTTGATACTAAGATATATAGTTCATATAAACCATTGGCGTTATATTCTGAAAAAAGTAATACATTTTTGATGTATTTGTATGCCAATTTTCGCTGCAAATGTAATGAGTTTTTATTTGCTGCAATATTAATTGCATTTTTTTTTTCTATTAATTTCATTCGTCCGTTTCTTTTTATTTGCAGTAACATCAAA
>CAZOKT010000179.1:0-5081 GCA_964580505.1 uncultured Parabacteroides sp.
AAACGGGTTGCAAGGACAGGAATAAATAAACACAATCATCAACTCAATTAAAAAACAAAGACAATGGAAAAAGTAATCGCATGGCTCAAATCGGGCGACAGATGGAAACACCTTGTCGGCGTATAGCTTTGACAGGGGCGAACGAGACACAAAAACAATTAATCATTAACAATTAAAGAACATTATTATGGACAAGATTCTTAATTATTTCGGCACTGACAAGATACTGCATTTTCTCGCAGGAGCAGTAATCTCTTTCATATTCACCAACATCTGCATGATACAAGAGGGGCTTTCGGGTATCTCTTGCATCGTATTCGGTGTAATAGGACTTGCAGTTGCAGCATTTGCTGGACTTGTAAAAGAACTTATAATAGATTCCACGTTTGATTGGAAAGATTTGGTAGCCACCGTGCTGGGCGGTTTGTTGCCTGTTATCGCCAATGCCGTCGGAGCTTTGTTTTACGTATTGAGCAATTGACACAATACCGATTTATGGAACAGATAATCAATCAACTCATCCGCAACTTCGACTTCGCACTGATGGTCGTCATCAATGTCGTCACCTATGCGGCTATCAAGGTCGTGGACGAACTTAACGGCGACAAGGTTCCCACCACGTGGCAGAAACGTGCCATATTCGTTGTGGCGGCAATCGCAGTTGCGGTACTGTACGGCTTCACCACCGACATAAGCGTCAGCGTAATCATCAATTCTTGTGTGGTCGCCCCTGTGGCATGGTCGTGGCTCGGCAAGCCACTTGCCGCGCGGCTCGGCATCGACTACAAGGTGGAGGCAGGGCAAAAGGAGCAGAAAGGACAAAGCGAACAAAAGGGGAAAAAGGACACTTAATCATTACAGGACATCATGGACAAGGCAACATATCGAAGAAGTAGCCGCAGGAGGGGCGCGAGGGCATGACCGGGGTGAACGAGACACTGGATGTCGCGAAGGGCATCTCCGACTACGGCATCATGGTGATCATCTGCGCCGTGTTCCTTGTGCTCTCGGCGGCTCTGATGGTAGCCTGTTTCCGCTGGTTCAAGACGGTCATCGGGGACATCATCAGCACCCATTCCGAAAAGCTGGAGCGGCTCGAACAGCTTGAAGAGAAGAACAGCGAGTCGCTTTCAGCCATCGCCGAGGGGCTGATACCGGAGACGCAGTTGCGCATAAGGAACTTATCGGGCGCGTTCTTCGACCTTGCCACCGAGAAAGTGTGCCGCCTTATCAAGAGGATAAGGGAGGAGAACCATATCGATGACAGGGAGGCCACGGGCAAGAAAGTGCGCACGCTGGTGCGCAACATGTATGAAGACCGCAACAGCAAGCTTGACAGCTTCCGATACCGTGGCCGCAAACTGTCCGAATACTGCAATCCTGAATGGGTGGAATGGGTGGCCAAGGTCGTGGAAGCTGAACTCTACCACAAGGACGGGGCGAACAACGGCAGGGCTTACACCAACGTAAAGGCGGTGTACGACAACATCAAACTGGATTTTTACCACAAAATGACAAACTAACTGTAAAATGAAAATCTTAATCGACAACGGACACGGAGAGGACACCGCAGGGAAGAGAAGTCCCGATGGTGTTTTGAGAGAGTACAAATACGCCCGTGAAATCGCCGAAGCGATAGAGCGTGAGTTATTAACCAAAGGATATGACGCAAAGCGTATCGTACCTGAAACAAACGACGTGCCATTGGCCGAACGTGCAAGGAGGGTGAACGAGTACTGCGTCAAGGACGGCGCGGATAACGTAGTGCTTGTTTCCATACACTGCAACGCCGCAGGGAACGGTGATTGGATGAGCGCACGTGGATGGAGTGCATACACGAGCAAGGGAACGACTAAGGCTGACGAACTGGCGACCATGCTTTATGAGGAAGCCGAAAGGAATTTTTCGGGAATGAAAATCAGAAAGGATATGTCGGACGGCGACCCGGATTGGGAAGAGGACTTCTACATACTTCGGAAAACGAAATGCCCCGCCGTGTTGACTGAAAACTTCTTCCAAGACAACAAAGAAGACGTTTCCTACCTGTTGTCATTGGAGGGCAGGACGCATATAGTCAAAACGCACGTCGACGCACTTGCAAAATACGCTGACAAGTATGGAAAAGGCTAAAAACATCATACTGGCCGTTTTGTCGCTCTTGTTGGTGTTGTCTATCGGCATCAACGTGAAACGATGCGATAACGCCCGCGATGAGCCATATTGCGACACATTGAGGGTCACATTCGTTGACACTATACCTTACTACAACCCTGTGCCAAGGGATAGCGTGGTTGTGCGGTACGTTACGGCCATACTACCAGTTGACACTTCGGGCAACAATGGGGCGCAAATTATTCCTGATTTTGGCAACATTGCATATAATAATATTCCTGACAGCGCAACGGTCGTGATACCAATCACGCAAAAGGTGTATGGCGACAGCACCTATCGTGCATACGTGAGCGGCTATCGACCACGGCTTGACAGCATCTTCGTCTTTCCCGAAAGGGAGTTTGTGACGATAAGCACAAAGGCGAAACCGAAGAGATGGGGCATAGGAATACACGTAGGATATGGAGTCGTGAAAGACGGCCTTAGTCCATATGTGGGTATTGGGGTGTCTTACAACTTATTCGCTTTTTGATTGGCGTTTTGCGAAGAAATGCGTATCTTTGAGCACTGATTACTATTATCAGTATTGCGTTGGAAGCGTTCTTGTACCGAGAGGTCGTGAACGCTTCTTTTGGCTTAATGGGATGTTGTTTTACTGCAAAAGTGTTGCAAATCTGTTGTAAACAGTTTTGTTGTAAAATTGAAAGCTACACATAAATACTTGATATTAAAGTAATTACAAACAATAACCCAAATATGCAGAAAGTTCTGCGTCGGAAAGTAATGCCAACTATGCATGGATTCTGCACATGCTCAGTCATATGAACAGACAAAAAGGTGTAGCCGGATTCCTTCTTGCAAACGGAGCATTGGGGGATACTGATGCCTTGACAATTCGCCAAAAACTGATTGAGAATGATAAAGTGGAAGCAATCATAGTATTGCCTCGCGAACTTTTTATTACTACGGATATTAGTGTCACTCTTTGGATTTTGAATCAAAATAAAAAAGGTGGAATGTGGCACGGGCGTAAACAACGTAACAGAGAGGGAGAAATTCTCTTTATGGATTTGCGCCAGTGGACAGAAAACCCGGTTAAGGGCGAGCAGAAAAAGAAGGTAGAACTCAAAGAAGGCCAAATCAAACGAGCATCAGAGATTTATTTTAAATGGCAGGCAGAAGGTACCGATGGTACTAATTATGCCGAGCCGGAACTTTATCGCTCTGTTGGTATTGAAGAACTAAAAGAAAATAACTATTCTTTGGTTCCAAGCCGATACATTGAGTTTGTGGATAGAGATTCCGACATGGACTATGACAAGGTACTAACCGAGACAGCTTCTGTTGTTTCCGATTTACTGAAGCGCCAGAGAGAGAATGATGAAACTTTGCGTAAAGCTTTAAAGCAGTTGGGATATGAGTGCTAAAAATAATGTGAGATGGGTTCGCTTGGGGGATTATATTGAACTTTGCGATGAACGAAATAGCGACGGGAAATATTCAGTAGCTGATGTTCGTGGAATAAGTATTCAAAAGAAGCTTATTTCTACAAAAGCAGATATGCAAGGTGTATCACTTTTTCCATATAAGTTATTAAAACCGAGAGAATTCAGTTATGTAACAGTTACTTCTCGAAATGGAGATAAAATATCATTAGCTATAAATGATACCCCAAATACTTACATAGTCTCATCTTCATATGAAAACTTTAGATGCAAGGATAATAATATACTCTTGCCAGAATACCTATTCCTGCTATTAAGTCGTAACGAATTTGATAGATATGCTCGTTTTAATTCTTGGGGCAGCGCGAGAGAAACTTTCGATTGGAGTGAATTGTGTCGAGTTGAGATACCTTTGCCTGATATTAATGTTCAGAAAGAACTAGTAGCAACTTACAATGGATTAAAATCCCTTGCAGAGCAAAATGAGGCACTTATAGAGCCATTGAGCAAGGCGTGTGAAGCAATGGTTGTAGATTGCCAAAACAAATAATGCTCGGTGATTATATAGACATATATCATGAAAAAAATTCTGATTGTTTAATTACATTAGAACAAGGTATTAATATCGATAAAGTGTTCATTACTCCACAACGTTCCAACTCAGATCTTTCTTCTCGCATCATAGTGAGAAGAGGACAATTTGCATATTGCACTCAACTTAATAATGAAAATGTTGCTATTGCATATCGTGAAGATGAAGATTGCGTAGTTTCTCCGGTATATAATTCATTTGCTATTAAAAAATCATATGAAGATAAACTTCTTTCCAAATATCTTTTCTTATGGTTGAAAAGACGAGAATTTGGCCGTTATGTTTATTGGAAATCTGTAGGGAGTGCATACGAATTTCTCCAAGAAGAGAATTTATGTGAATACAAAATACCTTTACCTCCTCTCGAAGTTCAACAATCTATTGTAGATTTGTATAATTGTCTTGAAGAAGCTAAAAAGATAGCCTCTGAAGCACGAGAGAAACTTAAAACTCTTTGTCCCGCATTAGTGCAAAGAGCTGCAAACTCATAAAATAGTGAGATTATGAATTTTAAGTATTATGATACAATGTCAAGTCTTGTTGCCGGATATGTGCTACTGGTTGTCGGTATGTATTCGTTTCAGATAGAATATAACAAGGATTATACTGTTGCATATTTGGCATTTGCGTTTTTATGTGGATATGTTATTAACTCAGTAGGTAGTCTATTGGAACCTATATACTATTTTACGATAGGAGGAAAACCTTCTACCAGACGTCTTAAGGAAGAAGGGAAAAAACATTGTTGGCTATATCACGTTTTTATTCCTAAAAATACTGGAATATATAAAGTACGTTTCTACGAAACTAAGAATGTCCGAAAGATTTTACTTAAAGGATTAGAAAATGAAAATCCTTCTGAAGAAAGACTATTTAGTACGTGAGTTCGGTTTAAGTTTACCACAAAGTCAGTTGTTTTGATTGTCCGATGG
>CAZOKT010000180.1:0-5027 GCA_964580505.1 uncultured Parabacteroides sp.
GGAAGACATAATCCATTTCAAATTGCTTGCCACATCATTTCCTTCCAAAGCGAGAATGAACTTATAGATCAGGTGGTCGTAAATACACAATTTCTCCTTTTGCCACGCTTTCGGGTCATCTGAATGATGACCCACATCGCCCAAGTCGCACATTGGGTGGTCGAAATACATCTCTAAAAGCCGATAGCGAATGTTTTTGCCATGTATTTTGCCTCGAAATATCACCTTGTCCGCTTTCTTTTGAAAGGGGATACGGTCTTTAACAAAGATGAAATGACGCACTTTGTCGAGCTTCATCAATACTGAATTCTCGTTTAACGGAAGCAGAGGGCGGCTTTTGACTATTGATGGATAATCAGGCACATGTATAATGTCGCCGGGCAAGTGCATCCAATGTAAATAACTTGGAAACCAACGCGTAAACTCAAAAGTGTCAAAATAATAAACCTTTTGTTTTTTGGGCATGCAATGTTCGGCCAAAGTCGGTGCATTATCCGGAAGCTGCACAGCTTGAGACAGTTTGCAATAATAATCGACACGATTCAGAATATATGCACGATCTTTCCTCTTATCCAATAAGGCAATCCGCTTCTTCCGCTTCATGCGGAAAAAAGCAGAAGGGATAAGTTGACGAAGCAAGTTCTTTCCATAATAAATGAACTTTGGATTTTTCCCGCTATGGAATATGTAAAGCAATTTCTGAAAAAGGGGAGATTTGGGTCTCATGCTACGCTATTGTTTGTTTTACTTCAACCATTTTTCTTTTCTATACCAAGCGATAGTCTCTTCTAAGCCTTTACGCAAATTGTATTTCGGTTTGAAATCCAAATCCTTCTGCAGAGGTTGGATATCACATATCCAATTGCGTTGTTTTAAGATTTGGTATTTGTCGGAGTTTAATGTTACGCTTTTATGCGACATTTTTCCTATTTGCTCAAGAACTATACAGGCGATATGCGCTAAAGAGAGCGGAACACGCGCACGGAATACATGCTTTTTCCCCAATATTTCTTGGATCATGCGGGCAAACGAAGCATCGGTATGAACATCGCCATCCGCCACAAAATACTCTTTATTGCGTATTTCTTCTTTTTCCAAAGCATCTAAAGCCACACGCGCCAAGTCCTTGACGTAGATGAAAGTAATCTGTTGAGGAATCCTGCCTATAGCCAAATCGAATCCTGCCTGAATGCTTTGTATCTCCAAGAAATAGTCCTTCTCTCCCGGACCATAAACGCCAGTCGGACGGAGAATCACATAAGGGAAAGTCTGCTGACGACGTACATAATTCTCGGCCTGCAGTTTACTCTTCCCATACGCCGTATTGGGATGTTGTTCGTCGGTTTGCTTAATCGGTGTGAAATGCACCTCATCTCCTTGTCCGAAGCTACTCAAACTACTCATGAGCAAAAACTTCTTCGGAGAACAGCTTGCTGCCAATGCTTTTAGGAGACGATTCGTATATTCGGCGTTTACCTCGAAGAAAGCCGCCTTGTCGGGAGTTTTGGTCAGTCCGGCATTATGCAAGACGAAATCCCATCCATTTTCCGAAGAGGCAAAGTCTGCCAATTGTTGTGTTAATGCCGTTTCATCTTTATAATTCAAATCGATAAAGTGGATACGTGCATTTTGCAGGTGTGTTCGATTGCTTCTTGGGCGGATACCTGCCCAAATTTCATATCCACGCTTCAACGCTTCGTCCACTAAGAAGCCTCCGATAAATCCGCTTGCGCCTGTAATTAATATCTTAGGTTGTTTCATCTTTCGTTATCCTTCATATAATAAATGTAATAATACCAAAGTAGGCCAATCCAATTCAGAACGACAATAGTCAGCATCCACAAGAGTTTTTGCTTCTTGCTGATAAACGGATTTTGTGAAACGGCTTTGCATCCGAATAGAATAACCGCAATGCCGATAATCGTGCCGATTTCCAAGAAACTGATAAATGCCAAAATAGAGGTAATCATAAGCTATATTATTCACTATAATCATGGTTCTTCAATACCCGATGCGGTAAGTTTCCATGTCCGATAAGTTCTATTGGGCATGCATACTTCTCATTCAACCAATCGGCCGATATGTCCGTACCTGAATGATAATGCAACGATTCGTTGACACATGCAATATTCTTCACCATCGAAAGGACAGTGCCGATATCATGCGATACCAAGATAATCGCACTCTCTTTATTGAGGTTTGAAAGTAATTGGTAGAACTTCGATTCGAAGCGCTTATCAACATACGAATTAGGTTCATCCAATATCAATACTTGCGGACGGGATACAATGGAACGGCCTAAAAGCACACGTTGGAGTTGTCCGCCGGAAAGCTCGGCAATCGGCCTTTGTTTCAAATCTGTTAAGCCCATTTGTTCGACCACTTCTTCTACTCTTGCCAATTGTTCTTTCCTATAACCTCGAAAGCGAGGCTTCTCAGCGGCTAATCCGGAAGCAATTACTTCATGCACAGAGATAGGGAACTTTCGGTCGATGTTACTCATTTGCGGAAGATAACCTATTTTGAGTTCCGTAATTTCTCTTCCTTCTTGAAAGAAACGGATAGTGCCGGCTTTCGGAGCAAGCAAACCGAGTATGACCTTGAGCAACGTAGTTTTTCCTCCTCCATTCGGTCCGATAATGCCTAAAAAGTCCTTTTCCCAGACATCAAGAGTGATATCCCGAAGCACGATTTTGCCTTCGTATCCAGCCGTTATCTTTTTGAGTTCAATGAGCTTATTCATCTTTTCCGGCGATATATTTAGCCAAATTGAGCATTTCCTCTTTCCAATCATATGCTAACGGATTGATACGAACCAATCGGCAACCTGTCTCTTTTGCGATCAACTTTGCATTCTTCTGGTCAAACTCCAGCTGGACAAAGACAACCTTTGCTTGCAAATCCCGTGCGGTTTTTATTAACTCTTTCAGTTGAGTCGGCGAAGGTTCTTTCCCATCCTGTTCGATACAAAGCTGATGCAACCTGAACTCTTGTGCAAAGTAAGTCAACGCCGGATGATAGATGATAAATGCAGTACCTTCCATCGGAGCCAGCCATTCATGCATTTGTTTTTCAGTTTTTTCTATTTCCCGTTGTAATTCCTCGTAATTATGCCTATAAATCGTTTCGTTTTCAGGCATAATTGAAACCAAAGCTCGGTATGTATTTTGAGCGATGATTTTAGCTCCGTTGATGGATGTCCAGATATGCGGGTCTATTCCTCCGTGAAGATGATGCCCGTCCTCATCCTGCGTAATGAACGCCATGCCTTTGGATAGATCGAATACCTGCATATGCGGATTCTGTTCTTCCAGGCTTTTCATCCAAACCTGTTCAAAGCCGATATAACCAATCCTGAAGTACGCGACGCTTTTCCCGATTTGCAGGATCTGTTTCGGTGTCGGGTCATAGCTCTCCGGACTTTGCCCTGAAGGCGTTACGCAATTAACTTGGAAATCCTTTCCCGCTATTTTCTCCACGAAATAACGTTGCGGTTCGATGGTTACCGAGATGGGATTATCTATCTTTCGGTTGGAATCCGCACAACCACCCAACAAAAGCAGGCATACGATATAAAGGAATATGTAATAATTGGGTCTCATTCACAGAATCTTTGGATGCAAAGATAATACATTTGTCAAAATTAGCTCAAATAGCGAACCTCCATTCCTCGAACGGCGTCATTCACCTGACCCTTCTGATAGGCTATCCTGCCATTTACCCACGTTGTATCTATCGTATGATGGAAAGTATAGCCTTCGAAAGGAGACCAACCGCATTTGGATAGAATATTTTGGGGCATCACCGTCCATTCCCGATGAGGATCTATCAGCACTAAATCCGCATAATAATCAGGACGAATATAGCCACGCCGGTCGATACGGAACAATTCTGCCGGACTATGTGCCATCTTATCTATCACTTTCTCATAGGTAAAAACTCCTTTACGCGCCATTTCCAGCATAGCTACTAATGAGTGCTGTATGAGAGGCCCTCCACTGGCAGCCTTCAAACAGCTTCCTTCTTTTTCGGAAAGCAGGTGAGGGGCATGGTCGGTTGCCACTATATCTAAACGATTCTCATTTAAAGCATTGCGCAGCGCTTCTCTGTCTGCCCAAGTCTTGATGGAAGGATTCCATTTGATGCGGTTACCTAAGCGGGCATAGTCCTCATCTGTAAACCACAAATGGTGTACACACACTTCGCCCGTTATCCGCTTTTCTTTAAGCGGTAATGTATTCAGTAAAGTCAGTTCCTTGGCTGTCGACATATGCAAGATATGCAAGCGTGCGCCAAGCCGTTCTGCCAGTGCCACTGCTTCCGAAGAGGAGGCATAACACGCCTCTTCGCTCCGTATCTTGCTATGATATGAAATATCTAATTCCTCGCCATAAAGCTCCGTATAATGTTTGATATTACGCTTGATGACCTCCTCTTTCTCTGCATGAATGGCAATCAGCATACCTGTCTCCCCGAATATCTTTTCCAATGTCTCCTGCTTATCCACCAGCATATTCCCCGTAGAGGAACCTAAAAACAGCTTCAAACCGGGCACCCGGGAACTATCCAACCGACGTATCTCGGCCAGATTATCATTCGTTCCCCCAAAGAAAAAAGAATAGTTAGCCCGCGAGGTCTCTGTCGCCCGCCGGAGTTTCCATTCGAGCGCCTCAATCGTGGTCGTTTGCGGTTTTGTATTCGGCATATCCATAAAGGTCGTTACCCCTCCCGCTACCGCAGCCCTGCTTTCGCTCCCGATGTCGGCTTTATGGGTCAGTCCCGGTTCACGAAAATGAACTTGGTCGTCTATGCATCCGGGTATCAGCCACTTACCCGTAGCGTCTATTATCTCTGCGCCATGTACTTCCTCCTGCGGACAATTATTTTCATAGACGGCTTTTATCTTATCCTGATGAATCAGCACAGAACCGACATACTTGCGCCCCTCGTTAATAATCAGGGCATCCTTAATTAATGTATTGCTCATGATTGCGGTTATTGTTATCGGACATCAAAGATATAGATTT
>CAZOKT010000181.1:0-5008 GCA_964580505.1 uncultured Parabacteroides sp.
AAAGCATTATTGTATGGCGGATGATTTTTGCGAGAAACAAGCCTTAAAATTTCAGAGTGCATGAAGCGGTAAGTTCACGCACTCTGAAGAGAATGAATGCGATAAAAAGCAGAAAGAGGCTACCTCTAAATCTATATGAAAGCATCCGGAATCGGCATTTCCATCGGGTAATGAACAAGGAACCGTTCTCCTGCCGTAATCGGCTTTCTTATATCGAACTCACGTTAGTTTACATTACCGAGCTATTCCGCAAAAGGAAAGGAAGATTTATTAAATTTATGGGCATTTTTGTCATCATTTTAAGGCAGAACTGATTTGGGTTGATTGTTGAGTTGAATTGAATTAAAAAGGAGCATAAATATGGCAGAGAAAAATAAACGAACCTCCAAATTTCTGGAACAAAACCGGCTGTATAAACGTATTGAAATTCTGATTCACATTGTCGCATGGTGTATATTGCTGGGAATTCCTTTCTTCTTCACAGGCAGAAGTACACAGTATATTACGCTCGACAATTATATACGTTTTTTGATTGTGCCACTTTCTTTTATGTTTATTTTTTATGCAAACTATCGTTTTCTGATTTCTCAATTCCTTTTTACTAAACGCACTTCGGAGTTTTTGCTCATCAACCTATTGTTTATTATTTTGACAATAATTTTCGTCCACCTGTTGATGCAACTGTTGCCAGATCCGCGACCACCTCATAGGCCGGGACCGCCGGATTTTGAGATTATCAAGTTCTTTCTGGGTAATGCTATGTTGTACATGTTGGTGGCAGGACTATCGGTAGCAATAAAAATGACGGAGAACTGGTATCAGATGGAATCCATGCGTCGAGAAGTGGAACAGAGCCGTATTGAGGCAGAGTTGATGAACTTAAAAAGTCAGCTAAATCCTCATTTTCTATTTAACACATTGAATAATATTTATGCACTGATTGCATTTGATAGTGTTAAGGCGCAGGAGGCTGTACATGATTTAAGTAGATTGCTTCGTTATGTACTGTATGATAGCAATGCTCCATTTGTTACTATGTCACGTGAGATGGATTTTATTCAGAACTATGTAGACTTGATGAAAATTCGGATGCCTCTGTCTGCGCACGTAAATATGGAACTTTCGGTGGACTCGAATTTGCAAATCGCTCCTCTGCTATTTATTTCGCTTATTGAAAATGCGTTCAAGCATGGAATTAGCAATAGAGAACCCTCCTATATTTCGATTCGCATTAAAAGTGATGAGAAGGGTGTAGATTGTTATATTGAAAACAGTTATTTCCCGAAAGATGAGCAGGATAAAAGTGGAAGTGGTATTGGATTGACGAATCTCCAGAAACGATTAGAACTTATTTATCCAGGAAAATATCTCTTTTTTTACGAGCGAAAAGATGATATATATATTACGAATTTGTACCTCAATATAAAAAGTGACAAAGATGAAGCTGACATGTGCAATAATTGACGACGAGCCTTTAGCAGCAAGTCTCTTAGAAAGTTACGTAAAGAAAACCCCATTTTTGGAGCTTACTGGGACATATAATAGTGCATTGAATGTAATAGCCTCATTGCATCAGGATCCTGTTGATTTACTACTTCTCGATATTCAGATGCCAGAGCTAAATGGACTGGAATTCAGCAAACTGCTAACACCTGCGACGCGAGTTATTTTTACTACGGCTTTTAGTGAATACGCGGTCGACAGTTACCGTGTGAATGCGTTAGATTATCTGCTCAAGCCCATCAGTTATTCCGATTTTCTTCAAGCTGCGAAGAAAGCTGTTGAGTGGTTTTCGCGTTCAACAGAAACTGATAGTATATTTGTGAAAACCGAATATAAGCTAATACAAATTCCCCTTGATTCCATATTATACATAGAAGGGCTGAAAGATTATGTCAAAATATATTTAGATGAAGAAGTACGACCTATTCTATCTCTTAGCAGCATGAAATCAATGGAAGAGATGCTTCCCGAAAATCGTTTTATAAGAGTGCACAGATCTTTTATTGTTCAGCCAAGTAAAATAAAAGTAATAGAGAGAAACCGCATTGTTTTCGGAAAGGTCTATATACCAATTTCAGACGGTTACAAGCAGCAGTTTTATGATTTCCTTGCAAAAAATAGTATTTTAATGAACAAGTAGACCGGCATCGCGTAAGATATTTTCATAATAATGATTTATTAGCCATGCAGAACCATCAAAGTTATTGCATAGCAAGACAATGGTATACCATTTCTCTTTTATGTGGGCATATCCAGCATAACAACGAACGCCGGACATACTTCCGCTTTTAAGCCAGAAGTTGCCGTCGAAATTACAGTCTCTCAAAAAATAGCGGACGGATCCTTCTTGGCCTGCTATCGGTAAAGAATTCCTAAAAACTTGTGTGTGTCGAGATTGTGTCGCCATATACGCTAATAAATCTGTCAGGAAGCGAGCCGTTGTTTTGTTTGCTGGCGCCAATCCGCTGCCATCTGAAATTTGTAGAGCATCCGTATCCAATCCTTTCTCTTCCCAAAAACTTTTCAACACTTGTACACCTCGCCCAAAAGAGGAAATAACCTTACCATAAGGTTCATACTGAAGTCCAATTGTTTTCAACAAAGCGTCAGCAAAAAGATTATGACTTACATGATTTGTAACCTCAATGATTTCTGAAAGTTTTTGAGAATATGTCGTGATAATCTCCTTTTTTGTGCTATTTTTCCAGCATTCTTGCTCCATAAACATCCGATAGCACATAGCGGGATGATTTACACGAATTCCTGTTTCCTCCAGACATTGTTGCAAGTATTGTGCTAAAAATAGAGGTGGATCAGGAATATCTCCTCGAAGTTTATAATGATTCTGATATGCCGGGACCGTACCATACAAAAATCTTTCTGAAGAAAAAGGCATACCAACCACGTAGCTACTATCTTTCTTTTGTTGTTTACTTCTTAGATAATTGTGAAAAGTAATCTCCATCTTTGGAAAAGTTTCGACTACTTGTGGGCGAGTATTTGGTGCATCACTTTTAATATAAATGTTGAAGCGATTATCAAATACATTCAATGCATAACTACCTGCTCCATAATAACTGCCTAAATCTTCACGCACCCATTTCATAGAAATACCTTCTGTATCAAACAAACTTTCATCTGAAATAATCGCACCATTGATTTCACGAATGCCCAATTCTTGAACCGCCTCAATCCATTGCTGCAAAAACTTTCCAGATTTAGGCGATAGATAGCTTGAACCGAGTGTAGGATCTCCATATCCTTTAATATAAATGTTACCTTGCAGAATAGAATCTTGAATTTCTCCATCATAAAGGAGTGTTGTCGGGTATTGATAATCTTCGCCCAAAAGTTCCAGTGCTGTTGCAGTTGTTACTATCTTCAAAACCGAAGCTGGTGAAACTAACAAATCTGACTGATAACTGCATACGGTTTTTCCTGTTGCTATTTCTGTAATAAGATAGCTTAATAACACATGTTTTAGCTCTTTTTGCTCTTTTGATTTTTGCTCAATAGAAATAGATAGCCCTTGAGAAACGGTGATATTTAGAAATAACAAAACCAAAAGAAATATTTTTATAGATACTTTCTTCATACAATTATCTTTTTGTTACTTTTGCGATGAGACAAAGATATAATAAATATGGGTTCGATATTTGATAAGCCTTTTACTTTTGACCGTGTTGCTCGCATTGGAATCAGTGTATTCCTCTTTGCGATAGTTATAAGTCTTTTGTATACGCTACGCAATGCCCTTCTACCTTTTTTTATTGCTTGGCTCATGGCATATATGTGTCAACCTTTCGTTAAATTCTTCCAATACAAGGTTGGTCTGAAGAATCGGATACTGGCAATTATAGCCGTTATGTTCTCCGGTATACTTGTCGTCGCATTACTTGTCGTAATGGTAATTCCATCTATTTCAGAAGAGTCTCAGCGTTTGATGACATTGCTGGATGCACATAAAACAACATCGCAAGGAAATATTCCTTTTATTCCGGAGAGTTGGATCATTTATTTAGAACAGCATATTACTGCTGAGACAATTCAAGAGCTTTTAAATAAGGAAAGTCTTATGCACGCAGTAAAACAAATTGCCCCAAAAGCTTGGCAGCTCTTGACAAATACATTTTCTGTGTTGGTAAGTCTTGCAATAATATTTGTGATATTACTCTATTTTATTTTTATACTCTTGGATTATGAAAAAATAGCCAATGGCTGGATACGCTTAATTCCCAATCGCTATCGTTCATTTGTTCAGCAGTTGGCAGAAGATGTGGAAACAAGTATGAATCGCTATTTTCGTGGTCAATCTCTTATTGCACTATGCGTAGGAATTCTTTTGGCCATCGGATTTAAAATAATTGATTTCCCATTAGCCGTTACTCTTGGACTATTTATTGGTGTATTAAATTTAATTCCTTATCTACAGACAATAGGTCTTATCCCAATGGTTTTATTAAGTCTTTTGCGTTCTGCTGAAACCAGCAGTAACTTTTGGATAACTTTTGGACTCTCTTTACTTGTCCTCGGAATTGTCCAAATAATTCAGGACATCTATCTAACTCCTCGTATCATGGGAAAAGCAATGGGATTAAATCCTGCAATTATATTATTATCACTCTCTATTTGGGGAACATTGCTCGGCTTTATCGGGTTAATCGTTGCATTGCCTCTGACTACATTATGCCTTTCTTACTACAAACGGTTTATCTTAATGGAAGAAGAAATTACCCTACCTAACCACTTATCAAAGTCAGTTAAACAAGAAGAAAAGAGCATAGAAAATGAAAAAAACTAAGAAACCTGTTTTTTTCTTATAAAACTATTGCTGATTAAAAAAAAGTTACTACCTTTGCACTCGCAATCGAAAAGATAATAATGTATTGATGATTCGCTAGCTCAGCTGGTAGAGCACAACACTTTTAATGTTGGGGTCTTGGGTTCGAACCCCAAGCGGATCACCAGGAAGAGGTCTTCAGCAATGAGGACCTTTTTCTTTTAT
>CAZOKT010000182.1:0-4920 GCA_964580505.1 uncultured Parabacteroides sp.
AAGAGATGCATCCAACCCTCCCTCTAAATTTCAACGGATAAACAATTGCGGGTGACAGACAGGTCGTTATTTGCTTATGAAAAGGGGTGTGATTCCGTCGGTATGGATGATTTGGCGGAAGGTCTCGGGAAGGAGGTGTATGCGCTCTTGCGTCAATTCCGGCACATTATAGCTTTTCAGCAGAAGCAGGTTGCTGGCCGGGTCGCGTTGTGGAATGAGAAAGGCTTTCCGACTCTTTCCTTCCTTGTCAAAATAGGTGATATAAAGGCGTGTGTATGAACCGTCATCGCGACGGGAACTGAAGATAATCCATCGACTGTTGCTGCTCCAAGAATGATAACTGTCTGCATCACGGCTATTCGCTTTGCTTAGAGGATAGGTCGTGTTTTCTTCCAAATCTGTAACATATAAATCGGAACTTTTATGCCACACGTGGAATTGTCCGTAGTCTGCCAACGAAAAGAGCAGAAAACGTCCGTCAGGACTTATGCGGGGTAATGTGGCGCTTTTTCCATTTGATGCACAATCGACTACCAGCTCCGGCGTTCCGAAATCTTGTGTCGCAGCATCGAATGGGAGACGCATAATGTCATAATGAAGCGAACGATAACCTTTGAGGAAATCACCTGTCGTGAGCGAGTCTTGCGGAACATTCAAGCTCCGCACATCTGCTGCGCAATAATAAAGATAATCTCCCGTCGGAGACCAAGCAGGGAAAGTTTCCAATATACTGTCCGTCCGCAAGATGTACGATACGTTATTTTGTGTTGCATCATAAAATAGCAGGTCGGAAGCCGTATCAATTACTTCTACCTTTTCTTTGTCCTGCAAATGAAAGGCCTGCCCAGTGTGGTTGGTAGAAAAGGCAATCGCATCCAACTGCGGATGCCATGCCGGATAAACGGCTCCGGTGGAAATAGAGTCTATCCGGAAATTCACCTTGCGCAGTTCGTCATCGAAGGATATGACCGTGCCGGCATGGTTTGTCCGCACATGAAACAGCATCCGTTTCGTCTGGTACGATTGAAAACTGTGGCAATTGACGCAATGGTTTTCCGAAAAGTCGAACTTCCGGTTATTCTCGTAAATGGGGAATTCGTCGAACCCGCTCAAGTTCCGTTGATAGAGTCCTAATTGGCGGTAATACGAATAGCCCGGTTCAATCAGGCGGTATGCCACGAACGGGTCAATCTCTTCTTCGGCAACAAACAGCGTGTAAGCCGGATGACGCACCCAACCCTCTGCGCGATGGGCATAAATCGTCATACGCAGGGTATCTCCCCGATGCGTATGGAGGAAATCGTGCCATGCGGTCTCGTCGAACTGAATTGGAGCACCTGCCCGTGCCGAGGCAATCAATTCCTGCGTGCCGTCGCTCAGTGAGGCAACAAAACGGCTTCCTTCCGAACGAATCAAAAAGTTGAGCGGTGCAATGTTAGGGGGGATGACAATATCCTGATAATCCGGATAAATGGACACAGGACTGTCCGTTTCTGTGTAATGCGAAGGGACATCCTGCGGACGCTCGCTTATACAGCCCGAACTTGCAGCAAGGCTGAATAACACAGCACAGAGGGCAGACTTCAGGGAAACAACGGGATTCATATCAATTGACTCCTCCTTTCATCAGTACTTCATACTTTTTTAATTGTTCTTCATCTATTTGATTCTGAAAATAGTAATAGTACGGATAGAAGTTGCCGTACTTCTTGCGCAAAGCTTTCCTATTTTCAGGGGGACACTGCCCATATTTTTCGACAAAGTTTGCGACTTCGCTCACAGTGGAAGGACTGACCTGAAAACGGGAAAGCACCTCCGGATGTTCCATTGCATACAAAGCAACTGCTTGCTCCACCAATGGCGGTAAGGCCTTCTTCCCGTAGACCTGAGCCCGTTGTACCACACCCGGCAGCATCTTGGCATACAGGCAGGCGACGATGGAGGCCTCCAGTGCCAATGCACTCCGCACCCGGTTCGTCTGCACATTGTATCCGATGAAGAGCGGCGAGCGATAGGCTTGTTCGAAAGAGTCCGACATGGGCGTCATCCCCAAGATATTCTGGAAATAGGCATCGGACATGACTCTTTCCGGAAGTCGGACATAGGGCAGATACTTCCGGACAAACCTTCCCTCGAAAGGCACCTGCATCAGCAAGTATAAATACTTGTTCGCCAGTGCCTGCTCATTATTCAGCAGGGCACAAAAGAGGAGCTGCTTCAGGACATAGCAGCTCGGCCCGTCTATGACCATCCGTTCCATTGCCTGATGATACGCCGGATAAATCAACCCCGCCGCCAGGCACGCATCCGCCAAATACAACTCCGATCCGTCATCGGGCATCCCGCCTCGATTGGTTAATCCCAAGTCGGGATATTGATAAGGAATGTCCAGCCAGTGAGCCATCAGTTGTCCTTTTTGGAGAAGAGCAATGGCATGATAAGCGGCAATCGCACGTGTTGGTTGCGAAGATCGACGGGCGTCGCGCAGCATCGCGTCCCAGTCTTGTTGCATATAGGCACGTTGCATCGAAGCCGTGATGCGCTCTGCTTGCTTCCCGAACCATGCGTAGGAAGCGAGTGCAGCCGCCAATATCCCACACATCGCCCATGAAAACGACGTCCTTTTCGTGCGCGTCGGTCTTTTGGCAAAAGCCCGTCGGAGACATGCCGCCAGCGATATGCCTGCCAGAACCCCCAGCGGAAGCAGAAATACCCAAGCCGGCTCTGCCTGATAATATAGATTTAATCCTTTGTGCAGCATCCAAATAGATACAAAACCGGAGGGCAGCAGTGAGAGCCACTCCCGGCGTCCGTAAAGCCCGAAGGTGTATTTGGTCAGGCAGACAATGCCCGTCATAAGGAATGCCCATACGCATCCGCCCAGCAAGGGCGCATGAAAAGTGAGCAACAGGAAGCGCCCCAAGCACAAGAACACTCCTCCCGGCTGTTCGCGCACGAAGCGCATGGTCTCCTCCTCGAACGAGAAAAAGCTATATTGCCCCGCCATATAGAATACATCGCCATAGACGAACGAGGCAAACAGCCAGAAGAAAAGGAAACAAAACACGGGCAATGAGCCAAACACGCTCCCCTTATGTATCTTATATTTCATGCCGCACACGCTTAAATGCTACCGTCTTTACTTATGAATGGCATCCACCCACGACTGATGCTCCAGATACCAGCGTATGGTTTTGACGATGCCTGTCTCAAAAGAGGTTTCCGGATACCAGCCCAATTCGCTCCGGATTTTACTCGGATCGATGGCGTATCGTTGGTCATGGCCAAGCCGATCTTCTACAAACGAGATGAGATCATCGTTTATCCAGTCGATGCGGGGTAAGCCATCGGCTCCGGGTTCCTGTTTCTTCAGGACTTTCCGATAGTCCGGATGTTCGGTCATCAGGCGGTGAATGGTACGGAGGGTGAGCTTTACGATTTCGAGATTAGTCCTCTCATTATGCCCGCCTACGTTATACACCTCGCCGGCGTGTCCCTTATGCAATACCAGGTCGATAGCCTTACAATGGTCTTCTACGTAGAGCCAGTCGCGCACGTTCGAGCCGTCTCCATAGACCGGGAGGGGCTTCCCTGCGAGGATATTCTTAATAATAAGGGGTATCAGTTTCTCCGGAAAGTGGTAGGGACCATAATTATTAGAGCAGCGTGTGATACTGACCGGCATCTTGTAGGTGTCCGAATAGGCCTGCACAAACAGGTCGGCACTTGCTTTTGAGGCACTATACGGACTGTGCGGATTCAGCGGCGTATATTCCGTAAAATACCCCTCCGCCCCGAGGCTCCCATACACCTCGTCGGTCGAGACCTGATGGAAGCGTACCCCTTCGCGCCAAAGCGGGTATCCGGTGTCGGCTTTCCCTACGGTCCATGCCTGCTTCGCCACGTCCAAAAGGTTCTGCGTACCCAGTATATTGGTTTGCAAGAAGAGCTGCGGATTCTCTATGCTCCTGTCTACATGACTTTCGGCAGCAAAGTTTACGACGTAGTCGAACTCGTAATCAGCAAACAAGCGGCCTACCAACTCCCTGTCACAGATGTTGCCTTCCACAAAAAAGCAACGCTTGTTGTCTATATCTTCCGCAATCGTTCCTAAGTGACCGGCATAAGTCAGGAGGTCTAAGACCACAATCCGAATATCCTCCCCATACTTCGCCAGCATATATTTAAGGAAATTTGCCCCTATAAATCCGGCTGCTCCTGTTACTAAATAACTTTTCATAAGACTCAACATGTTTATAGATTGAAATTAAATTCGGCCTCCTTCAGGCTGGGAGCCTTCAGGTCTTTTTCAGAGAGGATGAGCCCTTCGCGCGACGTTATCCGCCAGTCTATTGCCAAATCGGGGTCGTCATAGCGGATGCTGCGCTCCGCAGCAGGCATATACGGGTTGTCCACTTTATAGGTAAAGACCGCCTCTTCGCTCAACACGTGGAACCCGTGCGCAAATCCCCGCGGGACGAAAAGTTGCCGCTTGTTGTCTTCCGACAGTTCAACGGCCACGTGCTGTCCGAACGTCGGCGAGCCCTTGCGCAAATCTACCGCCACGTCTAATACGCTTCCCCTGATGACACGTACCAGTTTCGCCTGTGCGTAGGGGGACAACTGATAATGCAATCCGCGCAGCACGCCCCCCGTCGAGCGGGACTCATTGTCCTGTATAAACTGCGTCTTGCCGATGTGCGCATCAAATTCCGCCTGCTTGAAGGCTTCCATAAAGTAACCGCGTGCGTCGTTGAACACCTTCGGCTCAATAATCCATACGCCCGCGATGGCCGTCTCGATATACTCCATTGTCTAAGCAATTTAAATCCGATTGCAAAATAACCGCTTTTTTTTCATTTTCCATCGAACATGGGCTGTAAGATTGACGGATTTCCCCTTAAAAAGTCTCCCCCTCCC
>CAZOKT010000183.1:0-4868 GCA_964580505.1 uncultured Parabacteroides sp.
GAAGAATATTTTAATTATGCAAGCCTAAAAGGTACAATTCCGAAGATTTTTTCGAAGATTTATTTGCTTATTCGATAAATTGTATTACTTTTGCAACCAATTTATTGCGGCTGTGGTGTAATTGGTAGCCACGTCAGACTTAGGATCTGATGCTTCACGGCGTGGGGGTTCGAGTCCCTTCAGCCGCACATTAACCCCCCTCGCAGGCGAAAGGCTGTCTGCAAGGGGGGTTCTTTATTGAATAACAAACTAAAATCTATGAGCAAGTTTTTACGTATACTATTTGTATTGCTGTGGTGTGCGTTTTTTATGCAGTCCATCAAAGCGCAAGATGAGGGTCTGGGCGAGCAATTAAAAACGGTAATTTCCGGAAAAGCAGCTACCGTCGGTGTGGCTGTCATCTTCGACGGCTCGGAGCTCGTGACTGTCAACAATATATATCGGTTTCCAATGATGAGCATCTACAAATTTCATCAAGCTTTATCCGTTATGGAATATATTAACCGTAAAGGCGAAACACTAGCTACTGAAGTTTTGGTTAAGCCTGCAGATCTGAAGCCTGATACGCACAGTCCTATGCGCGATGCCAACCCAAACGGAAACTTCGTCATGTCCATTGGTGACCTACTGAAATACTCGCTTATCGAGAGCGACAACAATGCATGTGACGTGCTCTTTAAACACATAGGTGGTCCTAAATTTACGGACAAATACGTGCGAGACTTAGGTATTGAAGAGTTTTCTATCACGCAAACTGAATGGGAAATGCAGCAATCTCCCGGCAACGCCACTCTTAACTGGACGAAACCGTCAGCAGCTGTTTTGCTGCTGGAGACTTTCCTGCAAAATGAACTCTGCTCAAAACAGCAGAAGCTCTTTCTTCAGCGGGCAATGACCGATGCCAACACAGGTAAAGATAAACTTTTGGCAGGTCTGCCAAAAGAGGATGTTCTGCTGGCACATAAGACAGGAAGCTCTGGACGAGATGAGTTTGGTATCAAGCTTGCAGACAATGATATGGGATTCGTTGTGCTACCAAATGGGCAATATTACACAATAGCAGTCTTTCTGATGAACTCACAGCTCACTGATAAGGAAAATGCACGATTAATAGCCCGAATATCTTCAGTAGTGTATGACTACTTCATGAATCATTATAAAAAGTAGATTTATTGCTGATAAATACAAACGAACAGACAGAAACAGTATAAATTTTCCTACATAGAATCTACTCTATTCTTAAAAAAGGCCGAAATATTGATTAATTCAGAAAAAAGTTTTACCTTTGCAACCCAAATAAGTTCGTGAATAATAAATAATAGTAAGATGAAAAGAACATTCCAACCGTCTAACAGAAAAAGAAAGAACAAGCACGGCTTCCGTTCAAGAATGGCTACTGCTAACGGCCGTCGCGTGTTAGCTGCTCGTCGTGCAAAAGGTAGAGCAAAGTTGACCGTTTCTGACGAATACAACGGATAAATACAAGTCTGATTCGAGGAAAGGTATATAAGAAAGAAGTAAAGGTTTTTTGAAAAAGACCTTTACTTTCTTTGTTTTTATGCCTACCTTTGAGCCGTAAAATGATTGGGATTATGAATAAACGTTGGATAAAAATAATAAAAAACCCATTTGTCGTAAGTCTCTTGTTGACAATAATGATAGTTTGCGGACTGATTTACGGGACGTTACTATGGCTGGATTCTTACACGCGGCACAATGAAGCAGTGGTGGTTCCGGATGTAAAAGGACTTACGATAGAGCAGGCTGTACCTCTTTTGAACAAGAAAGGTATACGATATAATATCATTGATTCCGTATTCTCGAAGGATGTTGAGCCGGGTGCAATCGTTGAAGTCGTGCCGAATCCAGGTTCGAAGGTGAAGCAAGGGCGAATTGTCTTTGTTACGATTAATGCGAATACGTCGCAGATGGCCGCTATTCCAGAGGTCGAAGACTTGTCGTTCCGACAGGCTTATGCTTTGTTACGCTCGCTAGGCTTCTCTTCGGTAGAGGTAAAATATGTGCCGGGAGATTATAAGGATTTGGCTATTGGTGTAGAAAGGAACAGACAAATGCTTGAGCCTGGTATATATATACCTTTGAAGGCGCACTTGGTACTGGTGATAAGCAGTGGGGAAGCCGTGCCGGATTCTATGGCATTGGATAGCTTGAATGTGCTCCCTATTGAGCCATTGGATAGTGAAGAAGAAAACTGGTTTTAAACATGGCAGACTGGTTAGATGAGATAGAAGAGGAACAGACGGATGAGCTGCTGATAGATGATGATGAGGCTGCTGCGGTGATTGCATCACCAGAGATAGCACCGGGGTTATATGAACATTTCAAGGTCGTAGCCGATAAAGGACAATCCCTTTTGCGTGTGGATAAGTTCTTGGTTGCACGAATTGTAGGAGCAACGCGCAATCGCATCCAGCAAGCTGCCGAAGCGGGTTGTATTTGGGCGAACGGCAAGGCTGTTAAGAGCAATTATCGGGTGAAGCCTTTCGATGTGGTGCAGATAGTCATGAACCGTCCGCGTCGCGAAACTGAAATCATTCCGCAAGATATACCATTAAATATAGTATATGAAGACCACGACCTGTTGGTGATTAACAAACCCGCAGGAATGGTAGTGCATCCGGGACATGGCAATTATAGTGGGACGATGCTGAATGCAATTGCATATTATTTACGTGATGAGCAACACTTCGATGTGTCTGACCCGCGTCTGGGTTTGGTGCATCGTATTGATAAAGACACATCCGGTCTGCTGGTAATCGCCAAGACACCTGAAGCCAAGAGCAATTTGGGATTGCAGTTCTATCATCATACGACAAAGCGTTGCTATCATGCCGTTGTCTGGGGACAGTTCCAAGAGGAAGAGGGTACGGTAGTAGGGAATATCGGGCGTAGTCCGAAAGACCGTTTGCAGATGGCCGTATTTCCGGACAGTGAGCAGGGCAAGTATGCCGTAACGCATTATCGCGTATTGGAGCGTTTGGGCTACGTCACATTGATAGAGTGCCGACTGGAGACAGGCAGGACACATCAGATTCGCGTCCACATGAAGCATATCGGGCATACGTTGTTTAATGATGCACGTTATGGCGGGCATGAGATATTGAAAGGCACTACCTTTTCTAAATATAAACAGTTTGTGCAGAATTGCTTTGCGGTTTGTCCTCGTCAGGCCTTGCATGCAAAGACGTTGGGCTTTGTCCATCCGAGCACAGGCAAGGAGATGTTCTTCGACTCGGAAATGCCTTCCGATATGCAGGCTTTGGTGGATAAGTGGCGTAGCTATGTTTCTATGAAAACAATAGAATAATGGAAAAGAACTGAACAATTCAGCTCCTTTGTTGATTATTACAAATATATTTCATATATTGCCATCGCGAAACGGGGCGATTGATTCGGGTAAAACCGGGTCAATCACGCAGGAATAACGAACGGATAATATAGATAAATGAGTTAAACTAAATGATATGAATAGAGGAACAGTTTCTCTTAATTTTGAAGATATTCGCCCGTTAAATCAGGATGAGGTGCCGGCCGCCATTGAAAAGCTATTGGCTTCCGAGGAGTTTCGGGATGCCATTCGCTATGTCAAGCCTGATTTGGATTGGGATGAGCTCGCGACTACCATGCGTGCTTGTAAAACAAAAGAACAATTCAAGTCTACATTGGCCTATGATGCCGTAATGACAGTGGCAAAAAAGACGACCTTCTCCCTCACGGTATCCGGCCGTAGTCGTCTGCCAGAAGGCAAGCCGGCATGTGTCTTTATCTCCAACCATCGGGACATCGTATTGGATGCTTCTTTCCTCAACCTGATTCTGTTCGACGTGGGATATGGCATGACGCAAGTAGCCATCGGAGACAACCTGCTGATACGCCCGTGGATTGAGACCTTTGTACGCCTGAACAACAGCTTCATCGTGAAGCGGGGCGTATCCGTCCGCCAGATGATGGAAGTAAGCATGACGCTGTCTGCCTATATCCATCATACCGTGAAAGAGACAAAAGAGTCCATTTGGATAGCGCAGCGCGAAGGACGGGCTAAAGACTCGAACGACCGCACGCAGCCCAGCGTCCTGAAGATGCTGAACATAGCCGGAGATGCAGACATCATCACCAACTTGGCAAGCCTGAATATCGTCCCTGTTTCCATATCCTATGAGTATGACCCGTGCGACTACCTGAAAGCGCAAGAGTTTCAGTTGAAGCGCGACAACCCCGACTTCCATAAGTCGAAGCGCGACGACCTGCTGAATATGGAGACCGGCATACTGAACAACAAAGGCCGCGTCCATTACACCATAGGCAACCGCATCAACGACCAGCTCTTGGCGTTAGACCCGCAAAAGGACAAAAACGAGCTTTTTGTAGAGATAGCCTCCATCATCGACAAGGAAATATACAAGCATTACCGCTTTTATCCGTGCAACTATATCGCTTACGACCTGCTGCACGGCACGCGCCGCTTCTCCGACCATTACGGCCTGAAAGACAAGAAAGACTTCGACGCCTACCTGCAAGGGCAGCTGGATAAAATCAACATCCCGAACAAGGACGAAGCCTTCCTGCGCCAGAAGATGCTGGAGATGTACACCAACCCACTGAAGAACCATCTCGCATTGAACCTATAAACCTATAGTCCCGAAAAGCACCCACTCGTGGGTCACAGTTGACACCCACGAGTGGGTTATTATTGCGACCCACGAGTGGGTCAAGACAGCAACCCACGAGTGCCTCGCTCTGAAGGGTCACAGTGGGTGTCCGAAATAGAGAATAATTAATAAATATTCTCTTTCTTCCGTATAATCCGTAAGGGAATTCCTCCTATTTGTGCGGCAAGTTCGGAGAAA
>CAZOKT010000184.1:0-4854 GCA_964580505.1 uncultured Parabacteroides sp.
TTAATAAAGGTCTGATTTTTATATTTTTAGTTTTAAACAAATAGCTTTATGATTTACACTATTAACTTTTTTTCTTTCAAAAAAAGTAACTAAATGCTTGTATATTTTATTTCTTATGAATATATTTGGAGCAGATTTAATAAAGTAGCTCTATTAAGGCCTGTAGAGTTCCTTTATTTTATTAGATGCAATCTTAAATTTTTATTAGTGCTAACTTTGTAATATCTAAAAGAATGAAAAAGAACAAAACGCAAAAAGAGGGGCGTTCTCCCTCTTTTGGACGAATATCGAGAGTTCTTACTATCTCGGTGTCTTTTTTTCTCTGCCAGATAGGAACGGCTTTTGCGCAGAGCGGTACGATTAAAGGGCAGGTGATAGATGAAAACGGGGAGCCAGTCGTTGGCGCAAATGTCATGGTAAAAGGGACGACCAATGGTACCATCACCGACATTGACGGTAATTATGTTATTTCGGTAAGTGGAAGTACGGAAAATGTGATTCTGCAAATTTCTTATGTGGGATATAATACCGTAGAAGAATCTGTAAGAGGGCGTGAGAATATTCCAATCCAGCTGGAATCGTCTGTTGTAAACTTGGGTGAAGTAGTGGCTATCGGTTACGGTACACAAACCCGAAGGGAGATAACGGGTTCCGTAGCAAATATTTCAGAAGAGAACTTCAATAAAGGAGTAAATAGAGACGCTTCCGATTTGTTGCAAGGTAAGGTTGCCGGTTTGACGATTACGACCGGTTCCGGTGATGTGACACGTGATTCACAAATTCAGCTTCGTGGTACTTCTACGTTACAGAACGACCAAGGCCCGATGATTGTTATTGACGGAATTCCAGGCGGTGATATGTCTACTGTATCTCCTTCGGATATCGAATCAATCTCTGTTTTGAAAGATGCATCATCTGCGGCCATCTACGGTTCGCGTGCAGCCGGTGGTGTTATCCTTATTACAACCAAACGAGGCTCGGGGGCAAAGACCACTATCAATTATGATGGCTATGTAACGGCTTCTACCGTAGCAAACAAACCGAATATGCTGAATGCCGCAGAATGGCGTGCTGCTAATGCGGCTTTGGGAAATGATATTTCGGTATATGACCAATATACTGCCGACACCGATTGGTTTGGTGAGATGACGCGGGTAGGTATTTCCCAACAACATTCGTTATCACTTTCCGGAGGTTCTTCAAATAGTAATTATCGTGCTTCTTATACCTATCTGGATCGTAATGGTGTGGCTCGAGACAACTACATGACTCGCCATAGCTTCCGTTTCCAGTTCCAGCAGCGTGCAATCAATGACCGCTTGCGAATCGGATTGACGGGTTCGGCTACTTTGACAGATATGCAGATGCCGTTTGCGGACGACTATATTTTGGCATACAATATGCTTCCGGTTTATCCGGTTTATAATGAAGACGGTTCTTATTTCACGGATGCCAATAATAACTATGACCAAGGAAACCCAGTACAGAATCAGGATCAAAATTACAAGATATCCAATAATAGTTACTTCTATGGAGCCGGAGATGTCCAATATACCATCATTGATGGTCTGAACGTAAAAGCCCAATTATATAAGAGTCGTTTTACCTCAGACTATAGGGAATGGCAGGACCCACGAAATTCTCGGGGACAGACCGGTAACGGAACGGCTATCCGTCGTAACCGTTTTTGGGACCGCGACTTGATGGAATGGACGGCAAATTATAACAAAGCTTTCGGTTCGGAAGAACAACACAAGGTAGATGCGATTCTCGGTTATTCATGGGAAAGCAATGAATATGCGCAACAGTATTCCGAAGCCAGCAATTTTACGGTTGTAAGTATGGGGGCTGACAATATACAGAGCGGAAATACGTTGAATATTGGTAATGTTACTTCCGAGAGGAATGAGTATAAATTGATTTCACTCTTTGCACGTGCTCATTATAGTTATAAGGAAAGGTATATGATTACTGCTACCGTCCGCCGAGATGGTTCTTCCAAGTTCGGTGCAGACCATAAATGGGGTACTTTCCCTTCTGTTTCTGCAGCTTGGGGAATTAGCCAAGAGTCCTTTATGAAAGATACTAAATGGGTAAATGATTTGAAATTGCGTGTAGGTTATGGTATTACGGGTAATCAAGACGGTTTGCAGCCATATAAGTCTTTGGATGTGTACACGGCTTCCGGAACATATTACAGCAACGGCTCTTGGCCTACAGCTTACAGGTTGTCCCAAAATGCAAATCCGGATTTGAAGTGGGAAGAAACGTCAATGTTAAATATCGGTTTGGACTTTACTTTATTCAACAGTAGATTAAACGGTACGATTGAATGGTATGATAAACGGACATCCGATATGTTATACAATTATGAGGTTTCAACGCCGACGTATGTGTACAATACCATTTCTGCCAATGTGGGCGATATGAAGAATACCGGTGTGGAGGTTTTGTTGAATTTTGATGTGATTCGCAATAGAAAATTCACATGGACTACATCAATCAACTTGGCTCACAACAAGAATGAAATTACAAAATTGTCAGACGAGTTTTATTCGACCGGTCGTGTTTACGTCGGTGATCCCTGGATTCGTGGTGCGTCAGGTGTGACCTCTCACGTTTTGGAAGTGGGTTATCCAGTAGGACAGTTCTATATGTTGAAATGTACGGGTATTGATGAAAATGGACACTTTATCATCGAAGATATAAATGGCGATGGAGAAATTACCGATGACGACCGTACCTATGTCGGCGATGCTCAACCCGACTTGACCTTTGGCTGGAACAACACTTTCTCATGGGGTAATTGGGATGCTTCCATCTTCTTCCGTGGAACTATCGGTAATATGGTTTTGAATAATCCACTGGCGGCTTATGGCAATAATACATATATCAGCGGTAGTAACGCTATGAAAAACGATTATCTTTTGACATTAAGCGAAAGCTCTCGCATTTGCTCGTTCTATCTGGAGGATGCTTCGCATATCCGTTTAGATAACTTATCTGTCGGTTATACATTCAATACGAAGAACATCAGCTGGTTGGAAAAGGCTCGTATTTATGTAGCTGGACAGAACCTGTTTGTGATTACCGGATATTCCGGTCTCGATCCTGAAGTGGAAAACTTCAGAGGGGAAGCGAGCGACGATGACGCGGGCTTGTCTCCGGGTATCGAGCCTCGAAACTATATGCCGAAAGCTCGTTCTTTCACATTTGGTGTTAATCTTACATTCTAATCTTTAAAAGAAAATTATCATGATACAGAAAATATTATCATTCATTTTTGGGATTTTCTTGTTCGGCGGTCTCTTTTCCTGTATGGATTTGGACGAAGTTGTGTACGATAAAATCCTTGCTGAAGATTTCGGACAGACGGAATCGGAGGTCAATGCTTTGGTAGGAAATGTTCACAATACAACAAAACGTTTTTGGAGTACATATCTGCATATGTCGGAATGTTCCGGCTCAATGGCGGTTGTGCCTACACGCTATGGCGGTGACTGGTACGATGGCGGACAATATCGCGAAATATACATGCATGCATGGACGGGTAATACAACAAGAATCGTAAGTGCTTGGGATGCTGCAACAGAATCAATAGCTACTTGTAATGCGGCTATTTATACCCTCGAAAATGTAGAGGAAGATGTTTTGACCGCAGATGAAGTAACAGAAAAAATCGCGGATGTACGTGGTATCCGTGCCTTTTGGATTTATGTCATGATGGATTATTGGGGAAATATCCCGCTATTGACAGAATACAGTACAACGGACAGGGTTTATCCGACATGTACTGACCGACAAGATGTTTTTGATTGGCTGATTGCAGAATTGGAAGAAATCAAGGATATTTGTCCGGCTTCTACTGCAGCAAACTATGGCGCGTTTACGCAAGGAGCTGCTTATACCCTCTTGGCGAAGATGTATCTCAATGCGGATGCTTGGGGAGTTTCCACTTCTGTGAATAATTACTCGAAAGTGGTGGAATATTGTGATGCGGTTATGGCTATGGGTTACAGTCTGGAGAGCGATTGGAAAGACAATTTCTGTCTGACAAATGAAAATTCAACGGAAGCCATCTTAGCGGCTACGTTCACGGACTCGGATACCGGTAATGACGGAAACGTTCAAAATCAGTTGCATGGCAATACATTGCACTATAAAGATTATTTGGCTTTAGGGAACACGGCCAATGACTGTTGGAACGGTATTTGTGCACAACCGGAGTATGTGCGTCTCTTCGATGAGGATGATCAACGCTATGAAGGGTCGTTCCTTATCGGATTGATGACGGATGCTTCCACAGGTGAGGTGATTATGACAGATCATGGTCGCGAATTGAACCATACGATAGATGTTACCATGATTTCAGGCACGGAATACGACGGGACAAACTGGGCTGCAGTAAACCAGGAAGACGGAGCTCGTTGCTACAAATGGGAATACGCTTCGGATTTGACAAGTGCGATGGAAAATGATTTTCATATCTTCCGTCTGTCTGATATTTATCTGACGAAAGCCGAAGCACTTCTTCGAGGTGGTGGAAGTACGGCAGAAGCTACGCAGTTGGTCAATACACTCCGCGAACGGGCTTTCGGGGATTCAAACCATAATTATGCTTCTGTCACGCTGGAAGACGTACAACTGGAACGCCGGTTGGAACTTGCATGGGAATGCTGGTCTCGCCAAGATGACATCCGCTTCGGATGTTACGAAGAAGGGATGTGGCCACAATCCAATTGTGCACGCGCAACGGGCGATTATCTGAAGCTCATGCCGGTATCTCAGGAAGCTTGGCAGCTTAATCCGAACTTGACACAAAACCCGGGTTACGCAAGCTTTGAGTAGGTTTCA
>CAZOKT010000185.1:0-4840 GCA_964580505.1 uncultured Parabacteroides sp.
CAGAGTTGTGCAGAGGCAGAAGCTGGTGGCGCAAAGCGGGTGGAACTATGTGCCGGCATTCCGGAAGGCGGAACGACACCAAGTTATGGCGAAATTAGGATGGCACAACGGCTTACTTCGACGATAGATATCAATGTGATTATCCGTCCGCGCGGAGGAGATTTTCTCTATACTGAGGCAGAAATAGAGTCGATGTTGTTTGATATCGAGCTTTGCAAACAGCTTGGCGTGCATGGTGTAGTATTTGGGTGTTTGACGAAAGAGGGTGAAATAGACGTGCCCCTGATGCGCCGTTTGATAGAAGCAGCTAAACCTTTGTCTGTTACTTGTCATAGAGCGTTTGATGTATGTCGAGACTCCTTCCTTGCTTTAGAGCAACTTATAGAGTTGGGATGCGATCGAGTTCTGACTTCAGGGCAGCAATCTGACGCAGTGAAAGGTATCCCATTGATTAAGCAATTAGTAGAACGAGCGGCCGGACGTATTATTATTATGCCTGGATGTGGCATACGTGAAGAGAATATAGCCCGAATCGAGGCAGAAACCGGTGCAAAAGAGTTTCATACATCAGCAAGAAGTATTGTGTATAGTCGGATGGAATACCGGAATAAACAAGTGCCGATGGGAAGTAATACGGTAGCATCAGAGTTTGAGACGGAACAGACCGATCGAATGAAAGTAAAAAGAATTGTAGGAATTTAATTCTTAATTCTTTATTTTCTTGTCATTCTCGCAATTTTTTTTTTCCTTTGCGGAAAATATCATTTTAAGGTGAATTTAGTAATAGAACAAGGTAACACATCCACAAAAGTGGCTATTTATAAAAACCGTTGTATATTAGCATCTTTTGTTTACAAAAAGTTCGATAAAGCTATATTGGAGTCTTTGTTTGATACTTATCCTTTGGAAAAGGGCATTTTTTCTACGGTAATCGAAGTAGATGAAGAACTCGTTTCTTACTTACAAAAGCGTCTTCCTTGTTTTATTTTTTTTGATGAACAAGTGGCATTGCCTGTTACGATTAAATATAAAACACCTCATACGCTGGGCAGAGATCGTGTCGCAGCAGTAGTGGGTGCGCATTATTTGCAGCCGGAAAGGAATATATTGATTATAGATGCAGGCACATGTATAACCTATGAATTGGTTGAGGCCGGTGGCGTGTATGTTGGTGGAAATATATCTCCGGGTATGACGACACGCTTTAAGGCATTGAATCATTATACAAATAAATTACCATTAGTGGAAGAGAGGGAAGAAGTTCCTTCGATTGGGACCTGTACGGAAGAGGCAATCTGCGCAGGTGTAGTAAATGGCATCGTATTCGAAATGGATGGATATGTCGATAGCTTAAGACGAAAGTATGCAGATATTTTCGTTTTTTTAACTGGCGGGCATTCATTTTATTTTGAAAGCCGATTAAAAAATCCCATCTTTGCAGACATTAATTTAGTGTTGACAGGATTAAACATAATCTTAGAGTATAATGTTGAGAATTGAAAAGTTTGTTTTATTAGGAGTTTTGATGATGACTCAGTTGACGGTATTTGCCCAGAATAACACGACATCTCCTTATACGCGTTTCGGATTTGGAGATTTAGCAGATCGTTCGTTTGGTGCAGGGCGTGCAATGGGTGGCGTGGGGATAGGTTTACGTTCTCCTAAGCAGATAAATCCGATGAATCCGGCTTCTTATACAAGTGTGGATTCGTTGACATTCATTTTTGATGTAGGCGTATCGTTGCAAGTATCGAAATACCAAGACACTTCGAATCAATATAGAGAAGTGAACGGGAATTTGGAGTATATCGCTTTGCAATTCCCTATTACACGCTGGTTGGCGATGAGTGCGGGTTTGTTACCTTATTCTTTTGTAGGTTACCAATTTGGTGAAGTTGACGAAATAGGTGATGAATATTATCAGAATACTTATTCCGGTGAAGGCGGATTGAATGAATTATATGCGGGTCTCTCCATAGAGATATGGAAGAAACGATTGGCTATAGGAGCTAACTTCGGTTTTTTATTTGGTAATGTAGATCATATACAGAGTTTGACTTTTAGTTCGAGTACAGCTTATACGAATGAGCGGACACAGCGTATAAAAGTACAAGATATGCGTATGAATTTCGGTATGCAATATACACATCCGTTGAGCGCAAGGGAAAGTTTGACATTTGGTGCAATCTATTCGCCAAAGAATCGCTTAAATACTAAGACGTATGATATTTTTGAACAGCAGAATTCAAGCGGTACAACATTGGAATCTACCACTGATACGATAAGCGGTGCTACTTATGATTTGCCACATACGTTTGGTGTGGGTGCTTCTTATACAAAATATAATAAATTGACAGTGGCAGCAGATTTTCAATACGAACTATGGGATGACGCTTTGTATAGAGGTGAATTGGGGAATTATCAAGACCGCAAGCGTGTGGCTGTCGGTGCAGAATATTTGCCTGATTTGAGAGGTAAGAATTATTTTAAGCAGGTCAGATACCGTGTAGGATTCCATTATAATAATTCGTATGTGAAAGTAAATCGAAATGAAGAAAACGCTTATAAGGGCTATGGTTATAATGAGTATGGCGTTAGTGTGGGTTTGGGACTGCCGGTGATGGATTATCGTTCGTTACTAAATGTGGCTTTTGAATTTGTAAAGGTAAAGCCGGGACATACATCACTGATAGATGAGCAGTATTTCCGGATAACATTGAATTATACGTTTAATGAACGTTGGTTCTATAAATTTAAGTTGGAATAATTGGTCTGTTAACTTTAATAGAAAATATAAATATGAGAATCAAAATTTTATTATTAGCTCTTGGCTGTACAATGGGGACATTAGGAGCTTATGCCCAGAAAGGGGTGGACAACGGAACGCAGTTCGGTTCGGGTGAAGATAGTGTTCGTTGTATCACAAACATCAGTTTGTTCGTGCCATATGCTAAAGGTGGAAATTTTAAAGATGCGCAGGAATTCTGGAAGATTGCTTACACGGAATGTCCGGCTGCTACAAAAGACCTTTATTTGTATGGTGTGCGTATCGTAGGTTGGCAAATTGAAAATGAAGAAGACTTGACGAAGAAAGCACAGTTGGTAGACGAGTTGATGGCGGTTTATGATAATCGTGTGAAGTATTTTGGAAATGATCCGAGATATGGAAAAGATTGGATTATAGCCAATAAAGCGGAAGACTATGTAAGATATGCAGGAGATAAGTTGGACGCAGACAAGATGTATGGTTGGTTAAAAGAGGTAATCAACGAAAAAGGTGAGAAGTGTGAAGTAAAAGCAACTTCTTATTTAATGTATGCCTCTTTGAAAAAGTTACAAGCAGACCCAAACTTCAAAGATCAGTATATTCAAGATTATCTGACATGTGCTGCTATTATTGATGCGCAGATACAAGCTGCAACAGCTGCTAATAATGAGAAAGAGTTAAAGACTTTGCAAGCTTATCAAGCAAATGTAGAGTCGAATTTTGCTAATAGTGGTGCAGCAGATTGTGAAACATTGGAAAATGTTTATGCACAGAAAATTGAAGAGAACAAGGATAATTTAGATTTCTTGAAGCAGACTATTGCATTGTTAAGAAAGTCTCGTTGTCAAGAAATAGAGGTGTATTTCAAAGCATCAGAATATGCTCATGCAATTGAACCGACTGCTGAATCAGCCGTAGGTTTAGCAAAGCAAGCTGTAAAGAAGGGTGATTATGCCTCCGCAATCAAATTGTTTGAAGAAGCTGCAGGTATGGAGACAGATGCTGCAACTAAAGCTGAAGATTATTATATGATTGCATTGATGGAGTATGAACAGAAGAGCTATTCAAAAGCGCGTGAAGATTGTCGTAAAGCAGTAGAAATAAATCCAAATTATGGTGCTCCTTATTTGTTGATTGGTAAGATGTATGCAGCTACGTCTAAGTCCGTTTATCCGAATGATGCCGTTCTTGCAAGAACTGTATATTATGCTGCTATTGACAAATTTGCTAAGGCTAAACAAGTAGATTCAAGTTGCACTGAAGAAGCAAATGGATTGATTAGTTCTTATACCCCACACTTGCCTTCTACAGAAGAGGTGTTCATGCACCCGGATTTGGAAAAAGGAAAAACGTTTACAATTGGTGGCTGGATTGGAGAAATAGTTACAATTAGATAAATTGTATTTATGATATTGCGTTTTCGAAGTAAAACGAATATGCAGAGCATAACAACTGCACTAAAAGCAGTTGTTATGCTTCTTTTGTTTAGTATATCATTTTTTTCTTGTCAGCCGGAAAAGAAAGAAGTGGTAAACGTTTCTTCTGATCCTGAGAAAAGTTATACCATGAAAGCGACAAAAGTTAATACGTTAATTTCTGATTCAGGCATTACGCGGTATCGTGTAAAAACAAAAGTCTGGTTAACTTTTGGTAATGCTAAGGAACCTTACTCTTATTTCCCTGAAGGAATTTATGTGGAAAAGTTTGATTCTACTTTTCAAACAGAAGCGAGTATTCAAGCTGATACAGCCTATTATTTTGAGAAAAAAAGTTTATGGCAATTGATTGGAAATGTCGAGGTGGAAAGTTTACAAGGTGAGCAATTTAGCACATCTGAATTATTTTGGGATCAAAAAGAGGAAAAGGTTTACTCGGATAAGTATATCCGGGTTCAGCAAAAAGAACAGATTATCACAGGTATAGGATTTGAATCTAACCAAAATATGACGCGTTATCGGATATTTAATTCACAAGGAGAGTTCCCTGTGGAAGAGGAAATCACTCCGGCACCTACAGATAGTTCGAATATGGAAAGAGAATTTTTGAGTGATTCGGTGGTTGTAAATGGAAGTG
>CAZOKT010000186.1:0-4803 GCA_964580505.1 uncultured Parabacteroides sp.
ACCATTTGCTCCCATAATACTATAATGGATAGGGAAGCGATTTAAGTTTGCATTATTCGTAGCGGTGTGGTCCCACCAGTCTTCGGTTACGTATGCATCCCAACGAACCAAGTCTGTACGCCGGCGACCTTCACTCAGGAATTCGAGCTTCCATTCTTTCAGCATACGGTATTTATCCAGATTAGATGCCGTTACAGGGTCTGGGTCTATACCATCTTCAAAATAACGCAGGCGAACGGTGTTGATCAAATCGGCTGCACCTTGCAAATCGCCTAAACGCATCTTGCATTCCGCCAATGTATAATAGATTTCAGACAAGCGGATGATAGGTATATCCGGATTGAACATCTGTTGATACTCATCTTGGGTTGGGCGCGGACTGCGCTTCATCGGACGAACACCCGAATTCTCTTCGGCGTTAGCTACTGTAGAAGGTAATTCAGAAACACTGCTATAATTGGTTCCGACTTGCGCAAAATAAGCGATTTGATCGACAACGGTCAAAGTCTGACCGGTATATTCACGAGTGCCTGTGCAAATCCAAGTCGGATCACGCGGATTGATCAATTCGCCCACAATAAACATTCCGCGATATTTCCCGTTACCTTCATAAACATAATTCTGCTTGCGGACATCTTTGTCATGATAACCTTCGTAATTGTTACCCAAGTTGAAATTATATAAATTCCCTTCCGGGTCACGGCTTGGCAACAGGCAACATCCATTACTAGCGCTGGAATTGGTCAATCCACCCAAATAAACATAGTAGTTATAAGGAACTGTAAATGACCAATAAGCTCCATCAGTCTCCAATTTGGAATATTCACTGGGAACCGTCCAGAGAATTTCCGGACAGGTTTCATTTCCCCAACCGAAGATGTTCGTCCAATCCGTTGCCAAGGCATACTCACCATATACGCCATCAATAATATCTTGGCAAATCTGAGCCGCCTCTTCATACATAGCTTGTCCGATATAAGGTTCTGCATTGAAATACAGACGTGCTTTCAATGCGGCGCCAACTGCCTGATGGACAACATTGGTTTCTTGCTCTCCCAATACGGTCTTTACGGGCAGATTCGGTGTGTATTGCGTTAACAGAGAATCGATGAAATTAAAAGTCTCCAAATCCGTGGAACGGCCTTTCACGTCTTCCATCGTCGAAGTATATAACGGCACACCGCCAAAGAAATCCAATCCGTCCAAATAGAAAGATGCCACCAATACATTTAATTGGGCTTCCATAGACTCACGTTCACCTTCTTCAAATCCCAGTTCATCAAAATCGACCTCTGCCAAATCTTCCCAAGCGTCCCAAGCTAAGGCAATGCCCATAGAGAAATTAGTCCAACCTGTTGAGATAGCTGTCATATCTGTTCCATAGTCATGATGGTGGAATGCTTGATATACTGCGCCATCATACCAGTCGCTGCCACGGGTCGGCACACAGATTTCATCTGTACCTAATTCTTGCAACCTCCAACGTGTGCTCTCGTGGGCAATCCACCAACGCCAATGGGTAAACGGACGATTAAATCGTTCCCATACAGCATCTTGTGATGTATAGAAAGTCTCCGGAACGACTTGGGAATAGAATGTCGGGTCTACATCGCATGATATCGCCGTAAACATACAGGCAATCATACCTAATATTCCATGTAATAATTTATTTGTTTTCATACTGATTCAAACTTTTTAGAATGTTACTTGAAGTCCTAATGTATAAGTACGTGTTTGCGGATAGATACTGGTTATATAATCAGTCCCTTGATCCCAGCTGGAAATATTTACTTCCGGATTCAGTCCACTGTATCCGGTAATTGTGCAAACATTGCCAACTGTCCCATAAATACGCAGATTATCAATCAAGTTCTTCGTGTATTTTTTAAGATTCAAAGAGTACCCCAATGTAATGGCATCAATCTTCAGGAATGTACCATCTTCCAAATAGAAATCGCACAATTCTTTTTCCCCGCGAATCTCGTTGTACTTTCCGAAAGCATCTTTCAGCAGATTCAGTTCGGTTAATCCTTGAATGCCTAAATACATACTAATCTGATTATAGATATCGAAGTTAATCCAACTGCGCATACTGATATTCAAATCGAAGTTTTTATATTGCAATGCATTATTCCAACCTATCATCAGTTTTGGGATATAATTGCCAAGATAACGTCTGTCTTCATCCGATTTGTCAGAAGAAGCAATAATGTTGTCGTCTTTGTCATACAACAAGAAGTTGCCATCTTCATCAAATCCTGCAAACTTCCAGATATAGAAAGAGCCAATTATTGTGCCGTCTTCGATACGAGCCGCATCACCCGGAGAACCCGGAGCCGGGAATCCGTTGCTGGTCGCATAAGTACTACTGCCGTCCAATGTCAAAATCTTTCCGGTGTAGTGGGTAAAGTTCATGCTGGAAGTCCAACGGAAATCTTTCGAACGGAAAATATCTCCGCCGATTTCAAATTCCCAACCTTTACTTTCCATCTGACCTATATTCTGCCATTGAGTACTTTGCGTATAAGGAGGTTGTGGAACGGATACCGAGTAAATCATGTCATTGATTTTACGGCGATAAACATCGAATTTCCCGTATAACCGGTCGTTAAAGAAGGAATAATCAATACCGAAGTCCCATTCATGCTTTTCTTCCCAGCCTAAATCCGGATTCACATTTTTGGACTTTCCGTACGAATAATTCCAAGTGCCGTCCGGCATCATCCAATAAACGTCCGACCCTAAAGTATTAGCCATATAGGAAGCGTCGAAATCGTTGTTACCTGTTACGCCATAACCAAAGCGGAGCTTTAGGTCGCTGATCCAAGTAAAGTCTTTCATGAATTCTTCGGCAGAAATACGCCAACCTCCGGATACTGCCCAGAAATTACCCCAACGGTTATTTGCCGCAAACTTGGAAGAACCTTCATGGCGAATGGTTGCAGATAACATATATTTATCATTGTAGGCATAATTGGCACGGGCATAGAAGGCTAACAGACGTTCGGTAATATTCTTACTGGAACTCATACTGGCCTGTCCGTCACTTAAATATGTACCTTTACCTATATCCCAATATTTTATTCCTTCTACTTCGAAATCATAGTTTGTCATACTGAAACTTTCTCCGTTCGATTCAAAGTAAGAATAACCGAGTGTTGCGTTCAGGCTATGTCCGCCTTTAAAATCATTCACATACGAGAAATAGCCTTCTGCTGTAAGATTCTCTGTTTTACTGAATCCCAAATAAGCAGTACCGTTACGACTGTTTTGTATTTCAGTTCTATGATAGCGGGAACGGAATGTATGGAGTTCCCACTGGCGATTTTCAAAACCGGCTGTTTGCGTATAACTTAAACCCTCGATAGGCTTAATGTTCAATTTTATGTTCACCTCTGGCTTAAACCATTTATCCAAACCTTCGTAATCATACAACTTGGAATCCGCCAGCACATTATAATCTAATGTCTCACCTGTCCATACATTATAACCCGTTTCACTATCCGGGTCATAAGGCGAGCGTGTGGGATTGTTCTGCACTGCCTGTCTGAAATCGGGATAGTTGTTATTACGCATGGCTTGACGGTAATCGACAGACGGGCGGACTTCCAGCCAACCGTCTAATAATTTGAAATAAGCATTCATACGTCCTCCGTAGTCCGTACGTTCATCATTTATGGCTATACCTTCATTGCTTTCATAGAAAAACGAAGTGTAAAACTGTGCATTTTCGGTTCCATAATCTACAGTAAACGTATGTTTCTGGGAAAAATTACAGTCGTTAATCAACTCTTCCCACCAGTCTGTGCTTGATCCATAGTCGGTAATATTATAATCGGTACGCGCACGGTATTCATCTGCCGTCAATACACGCGGCTTTCCGAAGTCTTGTTTCTTGGTAAGTTCCGTGCTATAAGTAAATTTGGGTTTACCATTCGTGTTTGAGCCGCTTTTCGTAGTAATCAATATGACACCGGCGGCAGCACGTGTACCATAGATTGCGCCGGCTGAAGCATCTTTTAATACATCGATGGACTCGATGTCTTCTTGATTTATTGCACGAATATCTCCTCCGGCAAAACCATCGACAACAATCAACGGAGATCTTCCGGAGTTAATGGATGACAAACCGCGCAAATAAATAGTACTGCTCGCATTGGGACTTCCCGTGTTGTTGATATACAAACCGCTTATCTTTCCCTGCAAAGCGGTAGTGATATCAGAACCTGTTACGCCGATCATCATGTCATCGGCAGAAATGGAGGTAACGGCACTGGTTACCTGTTTCTTTTCCATTGTACCATAACCAATCACTACGAGCTCATCCAATGATCTGGAATCTTCATGAAGTGTTATTTCGATGTGGGATTGATTTCCTACCGGAACTTCTACCGTTTCAAAACCAATGTAGGAAATCTCTAAAATGGCATTAGCAGGAACATTTTGTAAAGTCACCTGACCGTTCACGTCAGTTACATTTCCAATCGTTGTTCCTTTCACAATCACATTAGCTCCTATCAGCTCCCCGGAAGAATCTGATACGGTAACTGTCACCGTCCTACCTTGTTGGGCTATACTTTCTACTTTGGGAGCACTATCTAACCCAACTCCGTCAGCTGCCATAAGTGGGGTTGACGCTACCATTAATAACCCTGTGGTAAGTAATAAAACTCGGTCTGATGAGACCGGTCTGTTTTTCATGTTACTTCGTTTCATACAGGTACCTAAATTAGATAAAGTTAATAACTAAAACACTAAATAACTAAAACACTAAATAACTAAAACACTAAATAACTAAAACAC
>CAZOKT010000187.1:0-4789 GCA_964580505.1 uncultured Parabacteroides sp.
AGAGAATGGATGCGATAAAAAGCAGAAAGAGACTACCTCAAAATCTAAGGTAATCATGATGTTTCGAGTTCAATCCTTAGTCTCGCTACTGAAAATAAGGAAATTACGGTGAAAAGTAATTGCTTTTTTGTGTTTATTTATAAGAATCGTTTTTTTGCTCACTCTCGCGGAAAGAAATAAGATGTTAAACTTAATTTTTTTAACAGGCTCTAAACATTTTCAAGTTGGAAGCTGTTTTCTGCATGAAGTTCTCTAATATGTGCCAATAAATAGGAAACAGATATTCTATATTTAAGATATTACGAGTATATTTGCAACATCGAAAAAGTGGAATTTTAATACAATAGAATGGATCAAACACAAAGTTTAGTACAAGCCGTCATGCATGGCTTGCAAGAGAAGAAAGGAAAAAATATTGTGATTGTAGATTTGACTCAGCTTGAAGGAGCTATTTGTCAATATATGGTAATAGCCGAAGGAAATTCTCCCACACAAGTAGCTGCTTTATGCGATTCTGTATGGGATTTTGCACGTAAAGAAGCAAATGAAAAAACGCTTTCGATTGATGGTGAACAACGCGCAGAATGGATTGGTATGGATTATGGTACCGTCATGGTACACATCTTTTTGCCTGAGAAACGAAGATTTTATAATTTGGATACACTATGGGAAGATGCTAAAATAAAAACGATTCCCAATTTGGACTAAAAATTATAGGCATGAAAAATAATAATATACCCAACACCCCAAACAATAGCAATAAACCGAAAACTTTCCGATTCAATTTCTATTGGATGTATGGATTGATTTTGGTTATGCTGGTTGCTTTGTATATGTCAAACGACACATCAAGCACGAAGGAAATAGGGTGGACTGAGTTCCAAAAGTTTACAAAAGAGAATGCGTTTGAGCGAATGGTGGTTTATAATAAGAAGAATATTGTAGAAGCAACCATCAAGAGTGATAAAGTAGCCTTAGTATTTCCGAACACGACTCAGTCATCTGGTAGTTTAACACCGAAAGTTTATATCAAGATTCCATCGGCAGATAAATTCTCTGATTTTTATGACCAAGCTGTTGCTCAAAACCAAATTGATACACAAGTAAGTTTTGAGGAGTCTGACGATGCCATATGGAGTTTCATTATTTCATTCGGTCCTATGATTCTGCTCCTTTTGGTATGGATATTCCTTATGAAGAGAATGTCTGGAGGGATAGGTTCCGGCGGAGGCAGTGTATTTAATGTAGGCAAGGCTAAAGCGCAAATCTTTGATAAAGATAACACAACAAAAATAACCTTCAAAGATGTAGCTGGGCTTGCCGGAGCAAAGCAAGAGGTTGAAGAAATCGTTTCTTTCCTGAAGAATCCGTCTAAATATACAGAGCTTGGAGGAAAGATTCCTAAGGGCGCATTGCTGGTAGGCCCTCCGGGTACAGGTAAGACCCTGCTGGCTAAGGCCGTTGCAGGTGAGGCGAACGTACCGTTCTTCTCTTTATCTGGTTCGGATTTTGTGGAGATGTTTGTCGGCGTGGGTGCATCTCGGGTGCGCGATTTGTTTCGTCAAGCTAAAGAGAAAGCTCCGTGTATTGTTTTCATTGATGAAATAGATGCCGTAGGTAGAGCACGCGGACGAAACGCGAATATGAATAGTAATGATGAACGAGAAAATACGCTGAATCAGTTATTGACCGAAATGGATGGATTTGGTTCGAATAGTGGAGTTATCATCTTGGCGGCTACAAATCGAGCGGATATCTTAGATAAGGCATTACTCCGTGCGGGGCGTTTCGACAGGCAAATTCATGTAGACCTGCCCGACCTGAATGAGCGCAAGCAAATTTTCGGTGTACATTTGCGCCCGATTAAAATAGATGACTCAGTAGATACTGAACTATTGGCACGCCAGACTCCGGGATTCTCAGGGGCGGATATTGCTAATGTCTGCAATGAAGCAGCATTGATTGCCGCTCGCAACGAAAAGAAATTTGTTCAGAAAGAGGATTTTATGAATGCTGTTGACCGTATCGTAGGCGGTTTGGAGAATCGGAGCAAAGTAATGACTGAGAACGAACGTCGTAATATCGCCATTCATGAAGCGGGACATGCCACTATCAGCTGGAAATTAGAGTATGCCAATCCGCTGGTGAAAGTTACTATTGTGCCGCGTGGCAAGGCGTTAGGTGCCGCGTGGTATCTGCCTGAAGAGCGCCAAATCACAACTCGTGAACAACTGAAAGACGAGATGTGTGCTTTGTTGGGCGGACGTGCTGCTGAAGAAATATTCCTCGGACATATCTCGACAGGCGCCACCAACGACTTGGAACGCGTTACAAAACAGGCCTACGCTATGATTGTCTATTTCGGTATGAGTGATAAGATGCCGAATTTAAACTACTATGACTCGACCGGTCAGGAATGGGGATTCACTAAACCGTATAGCGAAGAGACCGCGCGACTTATAGATCAAGAGGTGCAAAATCTTATCAACGAGCAATATGAACGTGCCAAGAGCATCCTCTCGGAAAATGCAGAGGGACACAACCGACTGGCGGAGGTGTTGCTTGAACGTGAGGTGATTTATAGCGAAGATGTAGAGCATATCTTCGGCAAACGCCCGTGGGTATCGCGTTCAGAAGAAATATTGGAGAGTCAAGAAAAAGAAAATCGGGCGAAAAAGGAAGATGAAAAACCTTCGAAAGAGGAGCTGGATTCTGACCTCCAACCCCAGACTGATAGCAATAATTAAGCATTTTAATTTTGTTCATACGGAGCTGTCTTTTGGAGGGACAGCTCCTTTGTTTTTCTTATTCTCTATCCCCGTTTCTCACTTTTTTGTATTACCTTTGCCCCTATATAAAAACGCAACTTAAAAAAAACCGGATACTCGTGAATAACTTCATAAAAAGGACGCTGACGGGAGTTATATTTGTCGGCATTTTATTAGGAGGCATTTTGTACAACGCCTATTCGTTTGCTGCACTCTTTTGCCTAATCTCAGGACTTACCCTATGGGAATGCTACGGTTTACTGAAGCTTTATAAAGATGCAGTCCTGCACCGGTTGATTAGCACGGTAGGGGGGATGTATCTATTTGCCGCTTGTACATTACACGCCAGCGGATTGATCGGAGCTAACGTTTTCCTTCCTTATTTATTGTTTCTGATGTATGTCTTTATCTACGAACTTTATAGAAAAGCGAAAAACCCCATCAACAACTGGGCATTCACACTTTTGGCACAGATTTATTGTGCCGGTTCATTTTCTTTACTGAACTTCATTGCCATCCAACCCGACGAGATGACGCAAGAACCGCTCTACACACCGCTTTTTGTATTGGCAATATTTATCTTTGTCTGGCTGAACGATACGGGCGCATTTTTGGTAGGTTCGATGTTCGGACGGCATAAGCTTTTCGAGCGCATATCTCCGAAGAAATCGTGGGAAGGATTTTGGGGCGGATTAGTCATCGTCCTGTTGGCTTCGCAGGTTTTTGCTTGGTACGATTCAGAGATAAGCCGGTGGAATTGGTTGGGACTGGCGGCGGTTATCGTCCTCTTCGCTACGTGGGGCGACCTGACAGAGTCGCTGTTGAAGCGTACCTTAGGCGTCAAGGATTCGGGAAATGTGCTGCCTGGACATGGCGGAATATTAGACCGATTTGACAGTGTGCTAATGGTATCACCCGCAGCTTACTGCTATATTGAGCTGTTTATTCGAAATTGAACGTCAGTGTAATCATACGGGAAGTAGCCTTCGATAGGGCATCCGAGTATTTAATTGTCTCCTGACCTGCTATATCCGGGCGGTTCGACTCCAATAGATTAATCAAGCCAAAGCTGAACTTCAACTCCGGACAAAGGCGGAAGAATGGTAAGTAAATTGCACATCCGATTCCGACCTCAATGCCCGCATCGAATCCTTTCAGGAGGAGCGGATTACCTTTTTTACGTCCTATGTCGCATGCGCCATAAACACCTGCCGTCAGGTATGGGCGACAATTATTCAGGCGTAACGCCGAATATTTCACACTAATCGGGAAAGTCAGATAACTGGAACGTACCGACGTGCGGAACTCTTCGGCTTTATCATCCTGTTCCCGAAAGACAAATTGCTTCTCTCCAAAATTGATGGTCGGTATAAAACGCAGATTGAAATACGGATTCAGATACATATCTCCTATTGCCCCCACACTAAACCCCGGAGAATAGGAAGGAATTTCGGCAAACCAAACCTCTCCGTTTGTAGATACGCCTGAATGTGTCAGGATTAAGTCTTGTGTATGAATCCCTACATGGAACCCTAAATGGAATAACTTGTTATCCACATAAGGCTGATTCTTGACCTTTTCCCGCTGAGCCAGCACATCTGTCGTAAAGCAACAGATTATGCACAATATATATAGTAAACGTTTCAACTTGCTTCTTTTTTGATATTAACGGACAATCTCCCTTTTTATTGCAAAAGTAGAAATATTTAAAAAATATCCCGGTAAGATATTTTTTAAATACAAAGAAAAGCGTACTTTTGCAACACTAATAGTTTTACAATTAAAAGATTTAAAGAAATGGCTTACGTAATTAGTGATGATTGTATTGCTTGCGGGACTTGTATCGACGAATGTCCGGTAGGAGCAATTTCAGAAGGTGATAAATATAGTATCAATCCTGAAATGTGTACAGAATGTGGAACTTGCGCGGACGCTTGTCCGACTGAAGCAATCCACCCGGGTGCTTAATCCGCAACAAAGAACCTGCTCCGCTTTTTAACGGCATAGGCTCAGTAAAATAG
>CAZOKT010000188.1:0-4747 GCA_964580505.1 uncultured Parabacteroides sp.
TTTCCGTGATTTGCTCAGTATCTCACTTTTTTGTATTATCTTTGCAATCAATACAAAAAGAGGAATAAGAATAATGGCAAGGAAAGCAGAATCCTATAATGAAGCAATAGAAAAACTCCGAGGCATTGTTGCTGACATTGAGCGCGGAGACTTGGATGTAGATATCCTCGCTGAAAAAGTGAAAGAGGCCACCCGGCTTATTAAACTGTGCAAAGAGAAGCTTTATAAAGTGGACGAGGAAGTGAAAAAAGTATTGGAAGAATTGGATGTATAAAGCGTCAAATAGAAAGAATAACCACTCTCTCAGAAAGAAGTTTTAGTAGGCTTCATCGCAATAATAACGAATCATGCGTTCTATGGCACGAATGCAAACAGGACAGAAAGGAGCATAATCTCGCATCATGCAATGATCCATCGGGCGATATACGCCTTTCGCCACATAACCACCCCCTTCAAACACACCACACTCCTCGGCATAGACATCTGAAGGCGTGGGTATCGGAGTCTGTTCAGAAACCAAATCTTTCCATTTTGCATCGAAATCTGCCAGCGTGGTGATATTAGGTTCCCACGGTTCTTGTTCCAGATTATAATAATCATTGTAGGCAACTTCCGAAGAAAAGTATTCATCCGCCAATCCGGCGAAACTATGTCCAAACTCATGTGTAAAGATGAATGGCGTTTTCGGATGGTCGGCTGTACCACAAGCATAGAAGTTATATATCCCTCCTCCCCCATAACGTGCGGAGTTGATAAGGACATAGACGGCATCTGCCGGTACATTCCAAATAGCATCGCGGATAGACCGCATGTCTCGAGTAGTCAGGTAACGGTCAATACCAAAGGTATAAAAGCCACTGTTCAACGCAGTATTTCGATATATCCCTTCGCCCGGCACATCTGTACCTGACTCTTCGGAAACTATTCCGACCGCCCAGACGTTAAAGTCCGATTGGTGTTCCGAAAAGGGTTTTGCCTGGAAAAGAGCAGACATAAAGCGTCGTGCATCTGCAATGAATTTGTCTTGTTCCTCTTCTGTATATCCCTCCGCAAGGAATACCAAATCTACTTTCTGATTCGAGCTGCCGTTCTTCAGCAACGAAGTCAGGCGGTTTTCTTTCAGTTTCCCACGATCAATAAATAGACTGTTAGGCTCGATTTCCACTTTTAGTAACGGATGGAACTGCATATCCTGCCGACTGCGGGCGGCCAGCTCCAGTACGATTTCCTGTTTCGGGTACGGAATCAAAATGCTATTTGTCCACGCTTGTGTCTCAGTGCGTGCTTGATCGGTCGTTAACCACTCTTCAAACAACGTATTGAATCCTTTGGAATAAATCAGCTCTCCGCTTTTTTTATCATAAACATAGGCATAATAGTTACCATAATGGAACTCGTCTATCAAATTCACTAACGGTCCTCCCCATACCGGTTCCTCACGAAGCTGTTCTATGGCTGCCGACTGTCCCTCTGCATTTCCGCTTAACGAAAAATCTATCCGCAGACTCTTCTTTTCGAAATAAGCATCGAATGTTCCTTGTGCTCCTCCTGCAACGCACATGCCCACCAGCATCAATCCTATTAAATATTTTCTTATCATCGTGTTTTCTTTTTCATATTTCTATTTGCGTACAAAGTTAGTAAAATCCTCCTTATAGGCCTTACTGCACCTCTCCTTATAATAGCGGAGAAAAGCAAGGAAATCATTGCACAATCGGACGGATATACCTATATTTGCTTGTTATATATGATATTAAACAGCCATTAAGAATGAAAACATTACTATCATTACCTCCCAATTTGGTGGGATGTTTCCACGACATAACACATACAGATAAAAAAACTTGGTTTTGTACATCAGACCCCGTCGGAGCACGGTTGGGTTCGGGCGGCGGCACTGTTTGGTTGTTGGAAGCCTGCCATCAAGCAGAAGCTCCGGAAACAAACTTCAAGAAGTGGCTGGGAAGTGAAAAACGCATTCTTCTGCATGCCGGCGGACAGAGTCGCCGACTTCCGGCTTATGCACCGTCAGGAAAAGTATTGACACCCGTACCCGTGTTCAGATGGGCACGAGGACAGAAGCTCTCACAAACACTCCTTTCCTTGCAACTGCCCCTCTACAGGAAAATCATGGAACGGGCACCCGAATCACTCCATACCTTAATTGCCAGCGGAGATGTTTACATCCGCAACACGGAAACGCTCCAATCCATACCGAACGCGGATGTAGTCTGCTACGGACTGTGGGTCGATGCCAGCCTTGCAACGCATCACGGGGTGTTTGTTTCGAACAGACATTCGCCCGATGTCCTTGATTTTATGCTTCAGAAACCTACCTTAGAAGAGTTAGGTGCCTTGTCTGAAACACATATTTTCCTTATGGACATCGGCATCTGGCTGCTAAGCGACAAAGTCATAGACTTGCTGACACGACATTCTTGCACCGCAAATGGCGAAGAGTGGAATTATTATGATCTCTACGCAGACTTCGGATTAGCATTAGGAAAGCATCCTCGCGTGCAAGACACGGAACTAAACCAACTGACAGTGGCTATACTTCCTTTGCCGGGAGGCGAGTTCTATCATTATGGCACCAGTGAGGAGCTTATCTCTTCTACACTATCCGTACAGAATCTGGTACTCGACCAACGTGCCATTATGCAGCGGAAGATAAAACCACACCCGGCCATGTTTGTCCAGAACGCAGCTATCCATGTACCTCTCACCTCCTCGAACTCTGAACTATGGATAGAGAACAGTTGTATTGGTAAACACTGGACTCTGCACAACCACCATATCATTACCGGCATACCTCATAATGACTGGACAATAAACCTACCGCAAGGAATATGTATAGATGTAATTCCTTTAGGAGAAAGCAACTATGTGGCACGTCCTTATGGATTTCATGACAGCTTCAAAGGAGCAATGCAGGAGAAAACAACCCAATGGATGGGACAATTCGTTACATTATGGGCTGCGGAGCGCGGCGTCGAGTTGCCATTGTTCACGGATATTCAGGAAGCCCCACTCTTTCCGGTTTGTACAACCATAGAAGAACTGGGCATCGTAATGCGCTGGATGATAAGCGAACCTGACCTTGAACAAGGCAAACGAATATGGCAACAAGTTACAAAACTATCTGCCAACCAACTCTCTGACCAAGCGAATCTGCGCCGTCTGTTCCGACAACGCGAGGAGTTCCAACGTGATAACCTCATTACACTTGCCCAAAATCATAGCAAAAGCGTATTCTACCAGTTAGACCTCGCCGATACGGCCCAATCCTATGCCAACCAGCATTTAGAAGCTCCTGAGGTATTGTCCGATAGCGAGCCGCTCATGAAACGCATTCACAACCATATGTTGCGTTCCCGAATCTTCCAACTGACAGGACGTTCTTATCTTCCGGAGCAACAATCCGCCTTTGCCTTATTGCGCGAAGGATTGACACAAATGGTGGAACAAGACAAGCAATTGCCACATCGCAATGTCTATCCTGACCAGATTGTATGGGGAAGAAGTCCCGTTCGAATAGACCTTGCCGGAGGATGGACGGACACACCGCCCTATTGCCTCTTTGCTGGTGGGAATGTGGTCAACGTAGCTATCGAATTAAATGGGCACCCCCCTTTGCAAGCGTATGTAAAACCTTCAAAAGAGTATGGCATCACACTGCGCTCCATCGACTTAGGCGCAATAGAAATAATCCGGACATGGGAAGAACTGTCAGACTTCAATAAGGTTAACTCACCTTTCTCCATCCCCAAAGCTGCCTTGGCTTTGGCTGGTTTCCTGCCTCGTTTCTCGGCTAAGCAATACGCTTCATTGGAGATGCAATTGAAAGACTTTGGTTACGGAATAGAGCTTACGCTATTGACTGCCATTCCCGCAGGTTCCGGATTGGGTACCAGTTCCATACTTGCGGCTACTGTGCTGGGAGCTATTTCCGATTTCTGTGGATTAGGTTGGGATAAGAGTGAGATAGGAAACCGCACCTTGATTTTGGAACAATTGCTTACCACAGGTGGTGGATGGCAAGACCAATATGGTGGAATATTACACGGGATAAAGCTCTTGCAGACGGGTGAAGGATTTTCTCAAAGTCCCCGCGTGCGCTGGTTGCCTGAATATTTCTTCACTAACCCTGACTATATGCCGTGTCATATCTTATATTATACCGGAATTACCCGTACTGCAAAAAGTATATTGGCAGAGATTGTACAAGGGATGTTCCTCAACAGTCAGGTACATCTGGAACTGCTCGCCGAAATGAGGCATCATGCTCTCGATATGTATGAAGCTATACAACTGGGGGATTTCAACTTATATGGACAGTTGATAGGCAAGACATGGGAACAGAACAAGGCTCTTGACGCAGGAACAAACCCACCTGCCGTAGAGGCACTTATTCATCGGATTAAAGATTATGCTTTAGGCTATAAATTACCGGGAGCCGGCGGGGGCGGTTATCTCTATATCGTAGCGAAAGACCCGGAGGCCGCTTTACATATCAGGCAGGAACTCTCCAAAAATGCCCCGAACTCCAATGCCCGCTTAGTCGATATGAACTTGTCCGGCAAAGGACTCCAGATAAGCCGTTCTTAATAGAACGTGAGTTCGATATAAGAAAGCAGATTACGACAGGAGAACAGTTCCCTGTTCATTACCCGATGGAAATGCTGATTCTGAATGCTTTCTATGGCTTTTGAGGTAGCCTCTTTCTGCTTTTTATCGCATCCATTCT
>CAZOKT010000189.1:0-4690 GCA_964580505.1 uncultured Parabacteroides sp.
AATATTTTCTCTTTTTGTTATAGAACAAAAGTAGAAAAATGTTTTGAGAAAAATCTATGAAGAAGAACAAAAACGTAAATCAAGGTGTCTATTGGGAAGGATTATTTCATTAACGACATATAGGAACGGACAAGAAAGTCTTTTTAATTTCTGTTTTATCCAACATGGGAAGTGTAAATACACCCTTATTTTGAACGATAGCAGAGTGATGTCATGCTCTGATTGCTGAATTATACCACCTTTTGCCCTGCTTTAAGCCGGAGCATTTCGCGAGGGACGGACTCTTGGATATGCTCAATCAATATTTTGGAAAGTGCATGGCGGATGAAGTCTTGTCGTGTAATGAAATAAATTTCGCGTGTTGGACGCGGAATGGCGAATGGGCGGATTAACTCTTTCTGCTCAGCACAGAGCTGAAGTGTTGCGAGTTCTGGTATGAAGGTTATTCCGTAGCCGCTTTCCACCATGTGCATGAAAGTCTCAAGGCTTCCTAAGCGATAGGCTGCTTGATGCAGTTTGGCTTTCTCCCGTTGGCAGAAGCGCATCAGTTGGTCGCGAAAGCAATGTCCTTCGTCTAAAAGCCAGAGGCGCTCGTCACTAATATCGGTTGTGCGGATAAGGTTTCGTTGGAAAATCAACTCATTGCGCGAGACGTATCCAAAAAATTCTTCATAGTAGAGCCGTGTACCTTGCAGCTGTGCTTCGGAAGGAGCATTGGCAATGATTGCTGCATCAATCTCTCCCTTTGTCAAAGCATCAAGTGTAGGTGCGGTCTGCATCTCCAAGATGCGTATGTCTAATTCCGCATGTTCTTCTGCCAGATGTTGTAGGAAGCGGGGCAGGAGATAGGGCGCGATGGTGGGGAGTACTGCGAGGCGGAATGAGCCTTTCAGCGATTGTTCTTCTTCACTAACAATATCCTTTATGAGAGACGCCTGATAGACTACATTTTGTGCTTGAGCAAGAATCTTCTGGCCAGAAGTGGTAGGGCGGACGGGTTGTACGGAGCGATCGAACAGTTTAATGCCTAACTCGTCCTCCAACTTCTGTATCATCATGCTCAAAGTTGGTTGAGTAACGTGGCAATGCTCGGCAGCTTTGGCAAAGTGACGATAACGCTCTACTGCGAGAATGTATTCTAATTGCTGGATAGTCATAAGCAAAAAATTATTGTAAATCAGTTAATGTTAAAAGGGAAATAGGAGAGGCAATACGCCAATCATCACTAAACCCATAATCACTTGTAAGGGAAGACCTACCTTTACATAATCTTTGAATGTATATTGTCCAGCAGGCATCACCAGTGCATTCGGTGGCGTAGCAAAAGGCGATGCAAAGCACATGCTTGCTGCCACCGTTACGGCGAAGAGGAACGGTATAGGACTTACCTCCAATTGTAAGGCACTTTGTAGTGCAATCGGTGCCATCAACAGTGCTGTCACCGTATTGCTTATGAACATCGTCATCAAAGAAGTTGTGAAATAGATGCCGGCCAAGAGTGCTAACGAGCCATATCCACCAAGGTTTTGGGCTAACGTTGTAGCAATATAGTCAGAAGCACCCGTTTTTTCCAAAGCGAGAGACATAGGCATCATTGCTCCGAAAAGGACGATTGTTTCCCAGTTAATTGTTTTATAGGCTGCTTCCACACTTCGGATGCATCCTGTGATAATCATTAGGACGGCAGCAATCATTACCGCTGTTACCGGTTCGACTGGAATAAAGTCGAATACCATCATCGCAATCATCGCAATCATTATCAGTGCGGCTACAGGCGCTTTATAATCTAATGTTACCTTCGCAGCCTCTTCCAGTGGCTGACCAAGTACAACCCAGTTCTCTTCTTCGTTCGAGAGGCGTGCTATATCTTTCCAATCACCCTGTACTAAAAGAACGTCACCATCATGCATACGTTCGTTGCCGAGACTCTGGAGCAAATATTCTTTTTTTCGGCGGATTCCTAATACATTCACGTTGAATTTATCTCGAAACCCAACCTCTTTTACGGTAAGATTTATCAGTCGGGACGACGACATCAGCAGAACCTCAGCGATGCCAATATCATAGAAATCCAGCGAAGTATCATCCTGACCTGTGGCCTTTTCTGAGATATGTCCACCGATTAGTTCCAAATTGTAGTCTTTCGTAAGTTTCTCGACTTGGGTTGCGTCGCCCGACAAATAAATAATGTCATCTTCCTCAAGGACTGTGTCAGGAGAAGAAAGTTGTCTTACGGTGTGCAAGAAACGATGTTGTGCAACATTCTTTCGGCGAATTTCCAAAATGTTCAGATGGTATTGCCGACGTAAATCCAAATCTACAATTGTCTTTCCTAGTATGGTAGAGCCGGATGATACTTGTACACGGAACAGATTGTTCGACAAACCATACTCCTTTACCAATGTATTAAGCGATTTGCCTGCGTGGAGCCCTTCTTTTGTATTCCTTTTCTCAGAAAGGAATATTTTTGTCAGAGGTAGCAGGACAATGATGCCTACGGTTACACAAACAATTCCGACCGGTAAAAACGAAAAGAAAGACAAAGCCCCAAATCCGGCGTGCTCCAATGTATCGGATATGATTAAGTTAGGGGGCGTTCCGATAAGCGTCATCATTCCGCCCATGCTACTAGCAAATGCCAAAGGCATCAGTAATCTTCCGGGACTGAGTCCTGCACTCATCGCCATACTAACAACAATGGGTAGCATCAAAGCAACTGTCCCTGTATTGCTTACAAATGCACCAATTGCCGATGTGGCAAGCATGATCAAAAGGAAAAGCCGAAGCTCGCTGGTGCCTGCCAGCTTTAAAATCTTACTGCTAATCATCTTTGCCAATCCGGTTTGAAATATTCCTCCACTAACAACAAATAGACCAAGCATCATGATTACAACTGAATTTGAGAAGCCCGACAAGGCCTCTTCTGGCGTTAAAATGTGAGTTATCAACAAGGCAAGCATTGCACATACTGCCACTAAATCAGAACGGACTTTTCCGCTCATAAAGAAGATTACCGATACGGCTAATATAACAAAGATTATCAGCATGACGTTTTTTTAATATAAGTTTTCAGCTCGACAAAAATAATAATTTCTTTCAGAAAAAAACTGCTCTCATCAGTATTTATTGTAGGATTTTTCTGTGGAAAATGCTATTTTTGTCTAGTCAATAAAAATGGTTTTATCTATGACGCCGCGGATATTAATTGTAGAAGACGATATAACTTTCTCTCTTATGTTGAGAACTTGGCTCTCGAAAAAAGGCTTTGACGTGTTGACATATACAACTGTTGCTGAGGCAAAACGAGAACTTGAATCTCAACATTTCCAATTAATTTTATCAGACCTTAGGCTGCCTGACGAAGATGGAATTAGCTTACTGAAATGGTTAAAAGAGCGTCAGATGGATTTGCCGCTTATCATGATGACAAGCTATGCCGATATTCAGACAGCAGTACAGGCAATTAAGTTGGGAGCTTCTGATTATGTGTCTAAGCCATTGAACCCTACCGAGCTTTTTACGAAGATCACCGAAATCATTTCTATGCCCGAAGAAGAATCGCAGAACGAAAAGACTGCTGCTCTTTTAAACCCTTATATCGAGGGAATCAGCCAAGCCTCCATCGTAATGTATGAGCATGTTCGGCTGGTGGCGCCTACTGAAATGTCCGTGCTAATCACCGGTTCGAGTGGAACAGGTAAAGAGTACGTCGCGCGGCGTATCCATGAACAGAGTAAGCGTTCGGGTGCACCTTTTGTGGCTGTCGATTGTGGATCTATTCCTAAAGATTTGGCTGTGTCAGAATTCTTCGGTCATATCAAAGGCTCGTTTACGGGGGCGATTGAAAATAAGGTTGGTGCGTTTGTTGCTGCACAGGGAGGAACAATTTTCTTAGATGAAATAGGAAATCTTACTTATGAAATCCAAATACAGCTTCTGCGGGCTCTTCAGGAAAGGAAAATCAAACCCGTCGGAAGCAATCAGGAAATTAGCATTGATGTCCGTCTCATTTCGGCAACGAACGAAAATCTGCGGCAAGCTATTGAAAAGGGAGAATTCCGTGAAGACCTTTATCATCGCATAAATGAATTCTCTATTCGCATTCCCGATCTTCATGAGCGTAAGGAAGACCTTCTCTTGTTTGCTAACCACTTTCTGGATCTTGCTAACGCAGAGTTACATAAGAATATTATCGGATTTGACACTGATACGATTCATCTCTTCCAAAACTACACTTGGCCGGGCAATTTGAGACAAATGAAGAACGCCGTACGCTATGCTACGTTGTTGGCTAAAGGGAGATTTATTACTTGTGCTGAGCTTCCTGAAGAGTTACTTGAAAATTTCGACAAGTCGTTGGCTGATGTTCCGAAGCCTTTCTTAAAAGATGAGACATTCGAAATTACGCAAATCAAAAATGCTCTGCGTGAATGTAATTTTAACAAAACTCGTGCGGCGCAACGTTTGGGAATCGACCGCAAAACTTTATATAATAAATTGAAAGCTTATCACATCGACCTCTAGCCATCTCTATTCTTCTCTCATAGTAATTTGGCTAATTTAGGCAGCATGGATATTATGCAATATAATTCAGTGGAATATGTAAATCATTCGAGCCTTGGCTTAAGAGTGTGTATATATTAACGTGAGTTCGATATAAGAAAGCAGATTACGGCAGGAGAACAGTTTT
>CAZOKT010000190.1:0-4675 GCA_964580505.1 uncultured Parabacteroides sp.
GAAAGTGCTGTTCCCGTTTTTATCCACATACCCCCATTTGCCGGCATAGTTAACCACTGCCAGCCCTTCGTGAAACTCTCTAAGCTAATCGTATTTTTGTGCAGCTTTTGTCAATTCAGGAGTTATTTCAATTGTCATTTGCTCCATCGACAAGCGTACAAAGAATCCACATTTCGGGCAAGTTTCGGCTTCGCTTGAAACCATGTTGCCACAGCGTTTACATTTTATCAGTGCCATGTTTGAATCCCGCTTCCATTTACACAAATTCCGGACGGTGCTTTTATTCTCTATTTCCGATTGAACTTAATCACCAAATAAATCGTCAGGCGACAGGTCTATCCGGGCAAATTCTTCACCTTTGTTATTCTTATAAATGTATATCAGGTGAAGGTTTTCCTTGTAGAAATCTTGCTTATAGGAACGCACAAAGGTATCTTCCATGTATGAGACGAGGGCCCATTTCATCTCCTGCAAATCGCTATATGTCAAATCGTCAGACGTTATATAAAATTCTAATGTTACCTCATAATATACATTGTTACCGCGTATATATCCGTCAGTTAACCAAGTACCGTCTCCCATATCACAAGGGAAATTATACTGGTCGATTTCCATTTGTAATAATTCTTTTGCTGTATATGGTTCAATGCTACCTTCATCAAGTTGTTTTTTTATTTGAGCCATACGTTCAGCATCAACATTTACTGTTAAAAGTGCTTCTCCAGTCTTATTATCCAAATAGATAAGACACATGCCCAACTCGTTGTTGATCAGTAGGGTCACAAATTGTTCTTCAATAGAATTAATCATACGGGCAATGTTCCTGTCAGAGTTCACTTCTTTTTCTGACATCACAAAGAAGTACTCTTCAAAAGAAGAACGAGTTAGCTCATATGTAAATGTGATGGTCTCATCTTCTAACATTGCACTTTTCCAAACAAGAGGTGTGTTAGGGATGTTTATTGGCAACTCGCTTTGCAACTCATCCAATTCGGTTTGAAGTACAGTCAAATCACGTGATGATTTTCTCGAATTCAAGTCACATAACAAAAGTGTCAATAGGAGTAGGCCTATCAACGCAATGAAAATAATGGATTTAGTCTTATTCATTTTAGAAATAATAATAGAGTGAACATCCTATCATTTTGTCTTTGCTATAGCCCTCTCTGTAAAAATCATTGTCAAAATCCTGTTTGTAGTACAGAATTCTCCAGTCCCAATGTCGCCAAGCTATTCCACATCCGGTTTGCCACGCTCGGTCTGCTTCAAGTTCTTCATCTCTGACAGCATTGTACAACCCAACGCCATCAATATAAAATTTAGAATAAGGGCCGATGCTAAAGAGGTTGATTTTTAATCTGGTGTAGACTGGCAGATGAAAAGTGCTCTTGATTTCATAGTCACGCCCATACCATAATGTATAAACCGAAATACCAGGTTTAATACCAAATTCCAATTGTACAGGACTTCTGTAATTCCCGATTTTAACACTGGCGCCAACGTTCCAATACGCCATATCAAAATCAGAGTCTGCGTCAATATAATCATTTGGCATAAGTGCAATATCAGTAAGTTCTAATCCAAAGTTGAAAACCCCACCATTAGCCCGCCTTTTTGCAACGCGTTGTTGTTTTTTGTACCGGGCGTACTCCCTTTGTTTTGCAGCATATAAATTTTTTACCTTGACTCGCGTGGCTTCATCTTGGGCGTAAAATAAGGCGACATTATACAAAGTATTAGTCGAAAACATGGTGAAGTCTTTGGCTATAGATAAGGCTATCCAATTGGATACCTGAGAAGCATGCTTGCTATTAGGGTATTTTCTCAAAAATGATATAAGACTTTCCTGTTTTGAGTTTGCGTTCAAGAGCCAAAAGTCGTGATATTCAGTACATTTGTCGTATGCGCTATGATTAGAACTATCTATTAAATCTCTGCCTCCGGCCGCATTGAATTCGTTGTATGCCTTCAAGAGCTCGTTATTATTATAGTACTGGACTCCTTTAAGTTCATGAACTTTCCTTTCAGCTTCTGCCAACACTGACGATTTTGGATACTTCTTGATAAAGTTCTCTATCTCGGTCAATGATTTACTCGATTTTAGCCGTTGCCATTCATCTATAGATTGAAGATCCTCTATAGCGGCATTTGCCTCAGTAGAGAATGTCTTAAACTGTGACGTCAAAAGGTATTGTTTGTAGGCCTGGATAGTATTCGTGCGTTTTGCCTCTTCCCAAAGCGAATAATCTTCAATGCGATTTTTGACATCCTGTGAATATTTTCCCTCTGGATATTGCTTGAGGAACTCCTGGAAGGCTGCCAAAGTCCCTTTGGTTACAGCCGCCTCGTACCGTTCCTTTTCTATGCGCTGCATTTCAGCAACTTCCGCCTTGCGCTTTTCCACGCGTTCCATTAAGGATTGAGCCTCCACCTTATTGCTGATACACAAGAAGCAGGCGAGTGTCATCGAGATTATAGCTGCTTTTCTCATCATAAATCGATCTCCGTTTTTAAACAATTCTCCAATTCCTCAATAATGTCATCAAATGATGCCTTATACGAATAGCCATGCTGCTCAAGTCGTTGTATTACCAATTTGATTTTACTCCCCAAATAGGTTTCCTCATAATCCTCCAGCCCCATATAATCCATGTAAAAAGTTTGTCCTTTTAAGGACTCAATAAACTCATTTCCAGATTTTACAAATGGATTTTTAAGTTTAGTTCCTATGTTATTTAAGAAAGCAACCATAGACTCAACATGAGATTGGTAGTTTTTCAACAATAATAGTCTTATAGAGTACTTTTCTTTCAGCTCCTCAGAATAGACTTTCTCGAAGCCGGGTATTGCCATCTTCTTCACGCAATAAGCAGTATATGGGAAATAAAGATGAGAAGAAGCCAAAGATATTAAGGACTTGTCTGCTGATAAGATATGTTCCTGTAGGTTCGAAGAGTCAGACCTTAGTGTATCTATCGTATTTTTAAGAATATCGTTTGCTACTGTTAAAGAATCAATCAATCTAATTGCCTCGATATATAATGCGGCTGTATCAAGCTTCATTACAGGTACATCTATGCTCAGAATACTGATTGTGTCATTCGTTGACGTGGATGTTTCCACATCCTGGGCTCGTGCAATTACGCCAACCATCACGAGACAGAGCATCCAAACTACACGTTTCATCTGAATTAGTTATTATTGCTGTAATATATCATGGCGCGTTCATAGTAACTCATTGCCTGGTTCAATAAGTCATCAATATTCTTCTTTGAACCATATAATGCAGCGGCTTTATTGTCGTATTCTGTTAATGCAGCATCAACTTGTGGAACTAGTGTATTCTCATAGTCGCTTTGACTATATGAATGATACATTGCCAATTTCTCGACCTGCTCAGAAATGTAATTATAGTGCGATTGGGCTATTTTTGAAGGTACATTGTTCAAATCAGCAACTAAAGTCTTGCATTTAGACAGATACGCATGGTTTGCATATGAACGGGCCTTGCTGATAGTAGCTTGGGCATTCGAAATTCCAGTAAAAGAAGTACTCTGGCTGACTTGCCGTGCGGCTCGATAGTCACTTATAATTTGTGAGACCATATTAAGGGAATCTTCATATTGCTTGGACAAAGCGGAACTGTTGTCACTCTGCTTTATGCTTTGCAGTTTTCTTATTTGGGAAAGTATGTAGTTGTGTTCCGAGTCCTCCCAGTTCGACCGTCTAAAACTATCGAAACAACGAGAGAGAAATAATGGTGCATAGCGATTCACAATCTCACCGGTCAGTTTGTCCGTTTCAACGTTTGACAGTTTCCCCTCCGATGAAAAAATCCGAATTCGGTTCATAGCATCAAAGTATATGGCATCTTCACTCGAAGGACGTCCTGCCTTAGATAAATCCTCCGACATTGAGTATATGTCTTGCGAATATTGATCAAGCTGCTTAATAGATACAGGTGGTGCTACTTTTGTCTTCGCATATATCATCACTCCTCCTATGGCGCAGGTTATCGCCAATAAAAGAATAAAAATTTTTATTGATGTCTTCATTTTTGTCCTATGGTAAATTTCCGAAACGACCTTCAGAATTATTCTCTTCTGCGGGTACAGTTAGATTAGTCGAATCCCCACTGCTTTCAGACCCGTGTGAGTTTCCAGTAATATTATTCCCGGAAGAAGGTGATTGGGCAGGTGTTTGATCCCTTGACAACCATTCGATATATTCCTCAACATTGATGATTGAATCATTAGTAAAGGTCGGATCATGTTTTCCTTGTTTTACGTTCCAACCATTGTTTAATGCCCTGGATGCGTTAAATGCAATCCTGGAGAATTTGCTTACCGATATCAGTTTATCTTTCCACTCATTCCTGATTTTCACAAGATTCATCTCATTCAAATCATCATACAAGCCCTCTAACAACGGATATTTATTAAGGCTGTCTTTATGCCATGTTGTTTCTCTATTAAGGTATGCAATGGCTTTTTCGTCAGACTGAGTGCCTTCAAATTTCTTCTCCTCGTTTTTAACTACTGGCGGAAATTTTTCTATTTGCTCCTTATGCTTAATAGGTGGCCAAGCGAAAGAGAACTCATATTCACCCAAAGCTTTCCACCCCGTATAAAGAAGTAGGATAATAACGCACGAAAGGAACCCATAACAGAAATAT
>CAZOKT010000191.1:0-4619 GCA_964580505.1 uncultured Parabacteroides sp.
TTGACCAGTCGTTGGTTTTGTTCTTTATTAGAGTACCTTGTCTGTGTTGACGATATGGCGTCCCGTTATCCACTCGATGGTAGACCTGCTATTCTTGCTCATAGCCGAGAAATCCATTTTTCAACATTTTCTTTATGCCAACATAGGTGTATATATCGCATGACACATTCTAAGCTACACATCAGATTTATGATTGATTACTAATGTGTGTTCGATTAAATTAACTATATTTGCACAGTGAAATTGAATAAAATATGAAACTGAATAGGATAAAATTGATATTAGAAGAAAAGGGTATATCCCAAACATGGCTATCCAAACGCTTGGGGAAAAGTTATGGTATGGTTAATGCGTATGCGTGTAATCGAATTCAACCAAGTTTGGATGTTTTATTACAAATCGCGGAAATACTACAAGTTGACGTTAAAGATTTGATAACAGATAAGAGCGAAAGATAATATCAGGAATGGGACAAAAACTTCATAATCGCATAGATGCGTGGAAAAAACTTTTGCTGGATTTTGGCAAGAGGAATCGCCTTATAAACTTCAAAGACAACAAGCGTTCAAATGTTCGTATAATATCACCTTCTTGCGAATCTCTATTTTCAATAATAGCCATTCAAGAAAAAGAAATAGAATTTCCGTATGCTATTGAACGAATAGGAGATTTATTTGATGATGATAGCGATGAACCTTATGAGGTAATATCGGAAGGGGATGTAAAAACATCCAAACGCCCAAAAGAACTTCAAAAAACTCTGAAACATTTGCGCTATAGGGCAAATACTTCTATTGAAGAACAAGGCATCAATATTTTGTATCTGGCTTTTGGTCTGTTAAAATGGAAAGAACGTGAAGATTCTGCACAAATATTTTACGCTCCTTTAATCTTAGTCCCGGTTAAACTAACCATAGAATCTCTGATATCCCCTTATAAATTGTCTTTATATGAGGATGAGATAGTCGTTAATCCAACATTAGTTTATAAATTGGATAACGATTTTGGAATTGTGTTACCTGATTTTGATGTAACTCATGATGAACTTGAAAACTATTTCAGCAAAATTGAGAATCTTGTAGAAGCTCAAGGATGGTCTGTAGAGCGTTGTACTAATTTAACGACACTTTCTTTCTTAAAAATCAATATGTATAGGGATTTGGAAAGAAATGAAGATAAGTTGAAAGCAAATGCTATCATATCTGCAATAGTTGGCGAACAACCGCCATTATATATACCGGATGAGTTAAATAATTATGACCACGATAAAAATGAACGTCCTATTGATACTTTCCAAGTTGTAGATGCTGATTCAAGTCAGCAAGATGCAATATTGTTATCAAAAAAAGGGGTTAGCTTTGTATTGCAGGGGCCTCCGGGAACAGGCAAAAGCCAGACTATAACGAATATAATAGCTGAAGCAATTGCAGATGGGAAAAAAGTTCTGTTTGTGTCTGAAAAAGTAGCAGCTCTGCAAGTCGTATATAATCGTTTAGCAAAAGTCGGGTTGGCTGATTTTTGCATCTCCTTGCATAGTTACAAAGCCAATAAGAAAGAAATCTTGCATGAGCTTGCAAATTCTATTTCTTTGAACAGAAAAAAAGTACGGGAAGAAGCTCTGCATGAACTGACCGTATTAGAAAAGAAGCGTCAGGAACTAAATGATTATCAGTTGCAATTGCATACGCCATGTTCTAAACTAAATGTTGCGATTTTTGACGTAAATGGCAGATTGGCAAAATTAGAACAAACGCCCAATTATATTTTTGAGATTAAAGACGTTGAGAATACATCCGTAGAGCAATTAGAAGAGAGAATATACCTCCTAAAACAACTTTCTATTACAATAGGCAAAAGAACAGAAGATTACTCTACTAATGTTTGGAGAAATTCAAACATAAAATATTTAACCAATGAGTTAAGGCATGATATTGATGCTAATATCACGTCTTGTCTGCCATTGATGACAGAAGTCAATGATTGCGTTAGGGATTGTTGTGCAAGATTGGGATTAACTATATCAGTTTCTCTTGACGGATGTGATTTATTGAAAGCATTGTTGGAATTGGGTGCCCAACCTTTTGTAATACCGCTAAAATGGATATATTCAGATGAATTTGATGTATTATTTACAGATATTGAACAATTTAACGAATTGACTGATAATATAAATTTATTAGAAACAAAAATACATGACGTTTATACTGAAGATATAGAAGAATGTAATGCTAACTTGTTGCGTGAAGTTTTACTACACAAAGTGGGAATGTTGAAAAGCGAACTCAAAGAAATGTGTGCCAATGATATTGCGAGAAATGCCGTTAGCATTAAAGAATCATTATTGTTATACAAAAATGATTTGACAAATTTATATAATTATGTAGGAAAAATGTCGAAAATGTTAGGAATTAAAGAGTTTCCCACAACATTAGTGCGCTACAAACAATATGTGTCGATTTTTGACACTTTATTATCATTATCCCAATACATACCTACACAAAATCTTCTTAACCGTAAAGAAACACAAAGAATACAAACCGCAATAGCAAATTGCAAATTACTGCATGAGAAATGCAAAGATGCCCAATCTGAAATCCTGAATCAGTGTGATAAGGATATTTTGTCGCAAGATTTATATCCAATGCTTCAACGTTTCAGAGGAGAATACAATTCTTTCTTTAGATTCTTAAATAAAAGCTATAAGTCTGATATACGAGAGCTTAAAAAATATCTAATAGATTCTTCAGATTTGTCATATCATAAAGCATTGTCTCTACTTACTTTATTGAAATGCTTATCTGATATAAACAAAGATATAGAAACCCAGCAAGAACAATACATTGCAGATTATGGGATATATTACAAGGGAATAGAAACGGATTGGGATTTACTTGAACATATTGTTGATACTTTCAATACAATGTTCTCTATGATGGGGATTGTAACACAAACTATGCAACAAATGTTGATAGAAAATTCTGTTCCCACCGTAGAGTTAAAGGCTTTTGTTGAAAAGAAGCCTCAATCGCTCGTTGAAGATATTTATGCAAATGTAAATTTGTTACTTACGACTAATTTTAACGAAGAAACAAAAGTAAGTATAATTCTCCAAAAATTAGATGAAGTTATAGCCTATTTGTCTGATTTTGAAAAATCATATTCAAGTGTTCTTGGCAAACGTAAGGAAGAAAGTGATTTTGACACAATTCTTTCTGAACTTCAGATCCTTTCTAAAATGCAAGCCAATAAAAATGAATTGAAGAATAAGGATACTTATCTTTCAAAACACTACGAGAAATATTATAAAGGTGTAAAAACGGATTGGAATGAATTGAGAGAGGCGTTATCCTATGCCAGTGAAGTAAGAGAATATGTTGACACTTACAATCTTCCCAAAGAATTTGTCAGCAAGATATGCACGGAAAAATATTACATTTCATATAGCCGACAATATTTACAGAAGCTCATAGAACTATGCAATAGATTAAAAAATCCCGTAGAATGGTATTTAGCTTTATTTGACGATTCTTCATCATTTTATAAAGAAGATATCGTTGAGTTAAGCAACAGAATGAAATTGTGTAGAGATAACAAATATCTTCTTGAAGAGTGGGTAGATTATCGCTCTATTAGAGAAAAATGTAAGAATGTTGGATTAAGTTCTTATTTGTCAGAAATCGAAAATAAAAACATATCATCCAATGATATCGTAAATGCTTATTTAAAAAGATTCTATAATTTGTGGCTTGATAAAATATTGCCACAATTTCCTTCGGCTCTTAATTTTAGAGGGAAAATCCATAAGCAAATTATAGAAGAATTCTGTACATTGGATAAAGCACAATTCAAAATTGCACAAGCACGGGTTAGAGAACGCGCCATGTCAAGGATACCGGACTTTAACGTAATCACGACAACAAAAGATGAAATAGGTATTCTAAAACGGGAGTTGAGTAAACAAAGAAGGCTGATGCCTTTGCGGAAACTATTCATGTCCATTCCTAATTTGATAACATCATTAAAGCCTTGCTTTATGATGTCACCATTATCAGTGAGCGTTTTCTTGGAAGCCAACAGCTATGAATTTGACATGGTAATTTTTGATGAAGCATCGCAGGTTCATACAGAAGATGCAATTGGAGCTATTATGCGAGGAAAGCAAACTATAATCGTAGGTGATACAAAGCAGTTGCCACCTACTAATTTCTTCGCCGCTTCGTTAAACGATGATGATTATGATATCGATGCAGATAAAGAAGACGATTATTCTGGAGCTTACGAATCCATTCTTGATGAAGCTGTTGCTGCTTTACCTGAAAGAGGATTGCGTTGGCATTATCGAAGCAAGCATGAGCATCTTATAGCTTTTTCGAATGTTAAAGTTTACAACAACTCTTTGATAACTTTCCCTTCATCAGTCGAAACTGCGCCAGATTTTGGTGTCGAATATATTTATGTAGCCGATGGCGTTTATGACAGAAGTGGAAAACGTAATAATCCTATAGAAGCAAATAGGGTTGCAGATTTGGTATTTGAACACATTCGCAAGCATCCTGACAGGTCACTTGGTGTTGTTACATTTAGTGAGGCACAACAAAATGCAGTTGATGCAGCCATTC
>CAZOKT010000192.1:0-4555 GCA_964580505.1 uncultured Parabacteroides sp.
CAGAAGCCGTTCTTGCGCTGAATAACAAATTCCTCCTGTTTTCTACCATATTCTTCATTTTAATTCCTTACTTTTGCCAAAGTTTATATTCCGATAATGAGAAGAGTAAATAAAATCGTGTCCGTGTTGTTGGCAGGATGGGTTTGGGTATGGATATTGGCGTTATATTCATGTGCAAACATTGGTAATCCAAATGGCGGACCGTATGATGAGCAGCCACCTAAGTTCGTCAGCAGCATACCTGTGCCGAACAGCATCAATTACAAAGGACAGAAAATAGAAATTCTGTTCGACGAGTTGATACAATTGGACAATCCGACAGAAAACGTGATTATCACTCCCCCTCAACGGTTGTTGCCTGTTATCCAAGCATCAGGCAAGAAGGTAAAAGTCGAGCTGCAAGACTCGCTGAAAGAAGATATGACGTACACGTTCGACTTTACCAATTCGATAGCAGACAATAATGAGAAGAACGTGTTGGAAAACTTTACTTTCGCTTTCTCGACGGGCGATGTCATCGACTCGTTAGAAATATCCGGCACCTTGCTGAATGCCTCTAATCTGGAACCGATGCCGAGCATTTCGATAGGATTGCACAGTAATTTGGCGGATTCCGCTTTCCAGACTTTACCTTTCGACCGTACTTCGCGGACGAATGACAGAGGACAATTTACTGTACGAAATATCAAACCTGGCAAGTACCGCATCTATGCACTGAATGACGTGAACCGAGATTATAAGTTCGATCAGCCGGGCGAAGATATTGCTTTCTTGGATTCCGTTTTTGTCCCGACTTTCACAATGGAGATGCGGCATGACACTCTTTGGAAGGACTCCCTGACGATAGATACTATTCTGACCGTACATTATACCCGTTTCCTGCCGGATAACATCGAGTTGCGCCTCTTTAAAGAGAAGTTTGAACGACAATACATGACACGTCCCGAGCGTCCGGACGAGCATCGCTTCGTATTGCATTTCAATATTCCGCTCGATACGATACCTGTCCCTGTTCCGCTGAACTTCACGCCGGAACAAAAGGATTGGTTTGTTGCCCAACCTACCGATGGAGGTGTGAATATCACTTTCTGGTTGAAAGATTCAACCGTATGGAAACAAGATACGTTACGGATGGAACTAACCTATCCTAAAAGCGATTCATTGAATATTCTCCGTCCGCAGACCGACACGATACAGACAGTACTGCGCCGACGCAACGAAGAGCATAGACGCGAAGGCCGCAGACGGAAGGATAAGGAAGAGCCTGAGATAACGTTCCTGAATATGATGATTGACGCACCGAATAGTATGGATTTGTTTGATACGGTGTCGGTGGTATTCGACGAACCCGTTCTCTCCATCCGTAAAGATATGTTCCGCTTGGAGCAGGAGGTGGACTCTATCTGGAGCTTAGTGGATTTTGAGTTCTACCAAGACTCCGTGAATACGTTGAGCTATTATATCGACCGCAAGTGGAAGTATGGCGAGTCTTACCAACTAACAATCGATTCGGCCGTGATTCATAGCTTGTATGGAAAATGGAACGATGCATTCCAGACAAAGTTTAAGATAAAGCCGGAGGATAGCTATGGGCATCTGTACATCAATATCATAGGGTTGGACACAGTGCCCGCCTTCGTAGAGCTGTTGAATGCAAAGGACACACCTGTGCGCAAGGCTTTGGTGAAGGATGGAGGCGCTCTCTTCATGGACTTGAAACCGGATAAGTATTATGCGCGTATCATTATAGATGCGAATGGGAATGGAGAATGGGATACGGGCAACTTTGCCAAACGTCTCCAGCCCGAAGAGGTATTCTATTGTCCACGGGTATTTACCATCTTGCAGAACTTCCAGCATGAAGAGACCTGGAACATCCGAGAAACTCCATGGCTGGAGCAGAAACCGCTGGAAATTACCACGAACAAACCCAAAGAGGCAACAAAGAAAAAGCGGGATTATCGAGAAGAAGGAAATAACAGTTCATCATCGTCTAGTGGCTTCGGAGGATTCTCGTTATAAATGGCTCGTATTATCGTTATATTTGCTTTACAATATAACGGTAAATGCGCAAAGTTTACCTATGGAACGCTTTGCTTCAGACGGTGTATTATCTTATCAGCTCTATTTCAAGTGGGGATTGATTATGCCCAAGGCGGGACAGGCGGAGTTGGTCGTGAAGGATTCGGTCTATGAGGGGCAACCGGCATGGCTTTATAACCTGACTTTCCGCACGATTGGATTAATCGAAAAGGTCTATCGGATACGAGATACGCTGGATTGTTACTTCGAGAAGGAAAGCAGATTACTTCGTTATGCCACGAAACACTCCAACGAGGGCAATTATTATTCGGTAGATGACTTGCATTTCTCGTATGAAGAAACTGAAACCCGTATACACTCGCATCGCTATACCTTGGCGTGTACCAAGATAGATACAACGTTGATCTCCGAAGGAAAAGTCTATGATATGCTTGCTGCAACAATGTATCTCCGCGCATTGGACTGGGAAACCATGCGCATCGGAAGTGAATATCCTTTCCGCGTGGCTATCGGGCGCGACTTGGTGAATTGTGCTTTTCGCTATTCGGGTCAGCAAATTGTAGAATATAAAGGGAAGAAGTACCGCACGCACCATTTCTATATCGATGTGTATGACGAGGCGTTCGAGCAGGGCAAAGCCGCCGGAGAAGTATGGATAGACGACGATTCGAATCGGTTTCCCATCAAGGTTCGTGCCAAATTGAAGATTGGTGCCGCAGAGGCATACTTGATACGCAAAGATTGACATCATTATTTTTTACTATCTTTGTTCGCAATATATGTAAACAGATACAACATGCAAACGATTCAGATTAAGAGCTTGGATACGATACGCGATGCCGCCAGAGCGTTCATTGCGAGTATGGATGACCGCACGGTTTTTGCTTTCCATGGCGAGATGGGAGCGGGAAAGACTACCTTTATTAAAGCGATTTGCGAGGAGCTTGGTGTGGATGACGTGATCAACAGTCCGACTTTTGCCATTATCAATGAGTACCGTTCGTCCACTACGGGTGAGTTGATTTACCATTTTGATTTTTATCGCATCAATAAACTAAGCGAAGCGGAAGACATCGGTACGGAAGATTACTTTTATAGCGGTGCACTTTGCTTCATTGAATGGCCTGAGAAGATTGAAGGATTGCTTCCTGGGGATGTAGTTGACGTAACGATTACCGAGGACCCCGATTGCGTAAGGACGGTAACAATTAATCTATAAAGCGATGGCTCCTTCGGAATACTTCATCTTGATACTCTTTATTGTATTGGGCATCTTCTCGATGACGGCAGCTGCATGCAATATGGAATGGTACTTCCGGACGGACGGGGCACGGCTGTTTGTCCGCTATTTAGGCCGTAACGGCGCACGCCTCTTCTACTTCCTGTTGGGAATGGCATTAGTGGCATGCGGCGTTATCGGATTTATCTATTGGTGATTATAGGTGATGTTGGAACATCCAACTGAGATAGTCCGGCTCGGCAAATGCGTTATCCCAGCTGTTATGCTTCACTCCGGGATACTCTTTATAACGTACTTCGGCATGAGCCTTTTGCAGACTGGTATAAGCATCGCGGGAAAATTGCGGGTCTACCGTTTCATCTTCTGCTCCATGATACAATGAGAACGCTGTCTTTCCCTTGAAATTCTCCAAACGTTGCAGATTCGCTCCTCCACAGATAGGCGCGGCAGCTGCGAATAAGTTAGGATAGCGGCATACGATGTCGAAAGTACCCATCCCTCCCATTGATAATCCGGTCACATAGATACGCTTCGTATCAACTATTCCTTTGTTTATATAAGAATCCAATAATTCCTTCACGGCCTTCATTGCCGGAGTGGCAGACGCATTGAGTGGGTAATAGCGTTTGCCATCGTTCTGGTCTGGTTTCCTATACGCAGACCAACTCTCGTCTTTCGGACATTGCGGGGCAATGATGATTGCGGGATATTGGGTTTGGTTTTCATAAGAGGCAAACATATCGCCGCCATGCAGCAACTGTGCTTCATTGTCGTCGCCTCGTTCTCCGGCGCCATGCAGGAATAGGATAACCGGATATTGTTTCTCCGGCGAGTAGTTCAGAGGATAGAGTACACGGTAGTTCAGTTTATAACCGCTACCGGATGTAAACTGCTTCTTCAGAAAGCTCACTTTGTCTCCGGCATAGAGCGACAGAGATACAGCTGTACAGATAAACAGCATCATCCATTTTCTTAGTGTTTCCATATTAATTACTTGTTAGCGGGAATGAAGTGATAAATTATACAAAAATAAACATATAAAACAAAACGACAGATAGTCATGAATCCTCCATTTGAATTCTATTGTAAATATACCTATTATTTCAGACTTTTTCAATTTTTCTTCTCGAAATCTTAAATTTCTTGATCTAAATCAATAAAAACGCTGATTTTGGAGGTGCCAAAAATTTGATACAGTACGTAGTTGTCGGTTCATACAGTACCAATGAGTCGGTTCATACAGTACGTAACGAGCAGTTGGTACTGTATCAA
>CAZOKT010000193.1:0-4537 GCA_964580505.1 uncultured Parabacteroides sp.
TATGAAACGTTCTGTTATTCCTTACCTAATTGCTTTTCTTTGCTTTCATTGAATTATAAACGAGGTATGCAATCAGAAGAAAGTACACCACGATGGCAAGCAGTTCCGCGCCTTGTGATTCTGCCCATACCGCATTGAACAAATCAATCTCGGCAAAACGGAGCAACGCACTGACGACGCCCATCAGCGCACCTCCGGCAATAAATCCGGAAGCCAGTAGCGTACCTTTCTCCACTCGGGCTGCGTTCAGCGTTGAATCCTTGCTGCGGCTGCTTACAAACCAGTTGATTGCTCCACCAATCAAGAGCGGCGTATTCAGTTCAATTGGGATGAACATACCTAATGCAAAGGCAAGAGCCGGCACACCGATAAAGTTAAGCGCGATAGCCAATACCGCACCAATGCCATAAAGCACCCACGGAGCGCCGGCACCGCTCATCAGCGGTTCGATAACAGCAGCCATCGCATTTGCTTGAGGAGCCGCAAGTTTGCCGGTCGTGAAGCCGTAGCTTTCGTTCAGAATCAGTATGACTCCACCTACAGTAGCGGCAGAAACCAATGTGCCTAAGAACTTCCATGACTCCTGTTTTACCGGCGTGCTTCCCAACCAGTAACCAATCTTCAAGTCGGTGATGAAGCCGCCTGCCATAGAAAGTGCCGTACAAACCACACCTCCAATGATTAATGCCGAAACCATTCCCGCTGTACCTTTCAAGCCGGTCGCCACCAAAATGATAGAAGCTAAGATAAGCGTCATCAAAGTCATACCAGAAACTGGGTTGGTGCCTACGATGGCAATCGCATTAGCTGCTACGGTGGTGAACAGAAATGCAATTACGGCAACCAATAATAAGCCGATGAATGCATAGAGAGGATTATGTAATAAGCCGAATTGGAAAAAGAGAGCAGTTACAATAAGCGTTACGATTACACCTATTGAAATAATCTTCATCGGGATGTCTCGCTGGGTACGCGGTAGGCGCTTGGTATTGGCCTCGCCTTTATTGCTCATCTCCTTTACGGCCAAGCCTACCGCACCTCGGATGATTCCCCAAGATTTGATGATGCCGATTACACCGGCCGTAGCAATGCCGCCGATGCCGATATGCCGTGCATACGTCGTAAATATCTCTTCCGCACTCATACTTCCTACGGTTGCAGTGATGGCATCATTGCCCAGTGTAAGAACTTGGTCACCGAAGAAGGCAGACATGAGTGGGATAATAACCAGCCAAACCAGGAAAGAACCGGCACATATAATAAAGGAGTACTTCAATCCGACGATATATCCCAAGCCCAATACCGCAGCGCCGGTGTTCACTTTGAGGACAATCTTAGCCTTTTCAGCCAATGCCGCACCGGCTCCTACGATGGTTGTGCTGATGGTTTCGCTCCACCAGCCGAACGTGGCTACGATAAAGTCATACAATCCGCCGATAAGTCCGGCAAAGATTAACGGTTTGGCTTGGTTTCCGCCTTTTTCTCCGGAGACTAACACCTGTGTAGTAGCCGTAGCCTCAGGGAAAGGATACTTGCCATGCATATCCGAGACGAAATATTTGCGGAAAGGAATCAGGAGCAAGATACCTAAGATTCCGCCTAACAGTGAGCTGAGAAAAACTTCAAAGAAGTTGACGGTAATTTCCGGATATTTATCTTGAAGGATATAAAGCGCCGGAAGGGTGAAGATAGTTCCTGCAACAATCACCCCGCTACTCGCTCCGATGGATTGGATAATCACATTTTCACCCAAAGCATTCTTTCGTTTGAAACCACTTGACAAGCCGACGGCGATAATCGCAATCGGTATAGCTGCCTCGAAGACCTGCCCGACCCGTAATCCTAAATAAGCTGCAGCGGCACTAAAGATAACAGCCATGACTAATCCCCAGCAAACCGACCACAGGTTTACTTCCCGATACGTTTTGTCTGCTCGCATTAAAGGCTTATATGTTTCGCCTTCTTTTAGTTCTCGGTATGCGTTCTCCGGCAAACCATTCATTTGTTCTTTGTTCTCTTCCATTATGATACAGTGTTTTCTGAATGAATATAGTTATAATTCTTACCGATTATAGTTGTATTTCGTCGCGAATACAGTTATAATTCTTTACAAAAATAACGGTTAATTTTCAATTCTTGCACATTCGGCTCTCTTTTTATGCAGATTGGGATGTGGCATTATATCTAATAAGGAATGGAAAAAAAAGTTTATACATCCGTATGATAAAGATATTTTACTACATTTGCTTCCTCAAATAAAAAGTTCGCTGACTCACTAAGTAAAAGAAACGAATGAAGAGATTTATCATAGGGCTTACGTTGTTGTTGTACACCCTTTCTGCTTTTGCGCAGATTAATACGGATAGGGTGTTAGCTATTGGGCGTAATGCTTTGTATTTTGAGGATTATGTGTTGTCTATCCAATATTTCAATCAAGTGATACGTTCTAAGCCTTGGTTGGCTGAGCCTTATTTCTATCGGGCTGTGGCTAAGATTAATCTGGATGATTATCAAGGCGCAGAGAACGATTGTACGGCATGTCTCAAACGGAATCCTTTCCTTGCGCAGGCTTATTATGCCCGAGGTATTGCCCGGCAGAGCATGGAAGATTATGATGGTGCCATTGCTGATTATGAAAAAGGTTTGGAGTTCCGGAAGGAAGACAGGCATATGATGGTAAATGAGGCTGTGGCATATATCCAGAAGAATGATTATGACGGGGCAGAAAAGATGTTTGAAAAGCTGATGGCCGCGCATCCCAAATACTTCATGAATTATCTTTCTCGTGGTGCAATGTATTTGGAAAAGGGCGACACGGTAAAAGCATTGGCGGATTATAACAAAGCTATTGAATTAGATCCTTATTATGCGCCGTCTTACGGAAATAGAGCTATTGTGCATTATCAATTGAAAGATTTTGATAAGGCTTTGGCTGATTTGAATGAAGCGATTCGTTTAGACCCGCGTGAGAGTGGCTATTTCATCAATCGAGGTTTGGTACGTTATCAAAAGAATGACTTGCGTGGCGCAATGGCTGATTATGATCAAGTAGTTAGCATGGACAAAGAGAATCTGATAGCGCACTTCAATCGTGGATTGCTGCGCTTTCAAGTGGGGGATAATAACCGGGCTATCGAAGATTTTGATATCGTTTTGCAATTGGAACCAGATAATTATATGGCTTATTATAACCGTGCCTTGCTGCGTTATGAAACCGGAGATTATTATGGGGCAGTAGCTGATTATGACGTAGTTCTGAATGAATATCCTAATTTCCTTCCGGGATATTACAGTCGGGCGGAGGCAAAGAAGAAGATGAATGATAATGCCGGTGCTGACCGTGATATATGGACAGCCTACCAGAAAGAGGAACAAATGAAGAAGGATAGGGCGGAAGACAAATCAACTTCCTCTTCCGGAACGAATACGGCTTCTAATGCTTCGTCTGCTTCCAATCAAGATAATACGCGTGAACGTTCGGATAGAAATATCGACAAGTTCAATCGGTTGGTGGTATATGATAAAGAAGAAGAGCGCAAGAGTAAATACCAGAATGAAGTGCGTGGTCGCGTGCAAGACCGGAACGTTCGCGTAGACCTTGAGCCACAATTTATCTTGACTTTCTACGAAAAGCCTGATGTAGTTAAGAAACAGTTGTATTATAGCCGAATACTGGATGAATTTAATCAGCAGATGGTGCTGAAGATGCGATTGATTGTTACGAATGAAGAGGCTGCATTGAATGAATTCCAAGTGGCATCTCATTTTGCTTCGATAGATGACTATTCGGCACGAATTAGCCAGAATCCGAATGATGTGGATGCTTATCTGGGACGGGCGATTGATTATATGCTCGTACAAGACTTTGCATCGTCCCTCAAGGATTATGATAAGGTGATTGAGCTTAACCCGAATTCGGTAATTGCATACTTCAATCGAGCTGTGGTACGCTATAAGCAGATGCAATATGAAGACTCGCATCGCAAGGAGGAAATTATGGATGCATCAACTTCTTCACCTTTGACGATGAACTTCTCTTTCGGAGGCAAGACTCAACGCATTACGACACAGGCAAAATCTGATGTAACGGAGGAACAGAATAAGGTGCGAGCTTATATGCACGAGCAGATTACACGTGATTATGATATTGCTATTAAGCTGAATCCGGAGTTCATCTATTCCTATTTTAATCGAGCGAATCTTCGTTGTGCGTTACGCGATTATCGGGCAGCCATCACGGATTATTCGGAGGCCATCGAACGTGATCCGGAGTTTGCCGAGGCTTATTTTAACCGCGGTTTGGCTCGTCTTTCGCAAGGCGATACAAAACGTGGCATTGCCGATTTGAGTAAGGCCGGCGAATTGGGAATTGTGAATGCATACAGTATTATTAAGCGGATGATGCAATAATATAACGTGAGTTCGACATAAGATGTAAATTATTTCTCCGAGAGATAGGAATATAGCCATAAAAGCATTATTGTATGGCGGATGATTTTTGCAAGAAACAATCCTTAAAATTTCAGCGTGCATGAAG
>CAZOKT010000194.1:0-4498 GCA_964580505.1 uncultured Parabacteroides sp.
AAATTCCCCATTAGATAATTGATTCTGCATAAAAACTTATAAATATACGATATGGCCTTTAGAAGAGATAACAAGGTTAGGAGTAACTTTACCAAAATCACCATTGGTTTGGCATCTCCTGAGGAAATCTTGGAAAATTCAAGCGGTGAAGTCTTGAAACCGGAAACGATTAACTATCGCACTTACAAGCCGGAGCGAGACGGTTTGTTTTGTGAACGTATCTTTGGTCCGGTAAAGGATTATGAATGTCATTGCGGAAAGTATAAACGTATTCGTTATAAAGGTATTGTCTGCGATCGTTGCGGTGTGGAAGTTACCGAAAAGAAGGTACGCCGCGAACGTATGGGGCATATTCATTTGGTGGTTCCAATTGCGCACATCTGGTACTTCCGTTCGTTGCCTAATAAAATCGGATATTTGTTAGGTCTGCCAACGAAGAAATTGGACTCCATTATTTATTATGAAAGATATGTGGTCATTCAGCCGGGCTGTGTAGATACGGTAGCTGAATTGGATTTACTATCGGAAGAAGAATATTTGGATATTCTGGATAATCTTCCAAAGGATAATCAGTTTTTGGAAGATACAGATCCCAATAAATTTATTGCTAAAATCGGAGCAGAGGCGGTTTATGACCTGTTGGCTCGTTTGGATTTGGATTCTTTGTCTTACGAGTTGCGTCACCGGGCAAGTACGGATAATTCTCAGCAGCGTAGGAATGAAGCGCTGAAGCGTCTGCAGGTAGTAGAATCTTTCCGTGCGTCTAAAGGAAGGAATAAGCCGGAATGGATGATAATGAAGGTTATTCCTATTATTCCTCCGGAGTTGCGTCCGTTGGTACCATTGGATGGCGGTCGTTTCGCTACTTCCGATTTGAATGATTTGTATCGTCGTGTCATCATCCGTAACAACCGATTGAAACGACTGATTGATATTAAGGCTCCGGAAGTTATTTTGCGTAACGAGAAACGTATGCTTCAGGAGGCTGTGGATTCGCTGTTTGATAATTCTCGCAAGTCGAGTGCCGTAAAAACGGATGCGAATCGTCCGTTGAAATCCTTATCGGATAGTTTAAAAGGTAAGCAGGGACGTTTCCGTCAGAATTTGTTGGGTAAGCGCGTCGATTATTCTGCACGTTCGGTTATTGTCGTAGGACCTGAGTTGAAAATGCATGAATGCGGTCTTCCCAAGAATATGGCCGCAGAACTTTATAAGCCGTTTGTTATCCGCAAGCTCATAGAACGAGGTATCGTAAAGACGGTGAAATCGGCCAAGAAGATAGTAGACCGTAAAGAACCGGTGGTATGGGATATCCTGGAATATGTCATGAAGGGGCATCCTGTATTATTGAACCGTGCTCCGACGTTACATCGTTTGGGTATTCAGGCGTTTCAACCGAAGCTGATAGAAGGAAAAGCTATTCAGTTGCATCCGTTGGCTTGTACCGCATTTAATGCCGATTTCGACGGAGACCAGATGGCCGTTCACTTGCCATTAGGTAATGAAGCTGTACTGGAAGCACAGATGCTGATGTTGGCTTCCCATAATATTTTGAATCCGGCAAATGGTGCGCCAATTACAGTGCCGTCTCAAGATATGGTATTAGGTTTATACTATATTACGAAACTGCGCAAAGGAACATTAGGTGAAGGCTTAGTGTTCTATGGACCGGAAGAAGCCACAATTGCTTATAATGAGAAGAAATTGGATATCCATGCGCCTATCAAGGTTTATGTAGAAGACTTGGATGAAAACGGCAACTTTGTTAAGAAGATGGTTGAAACCTCTGTGGGTCGTTTGATGGTGAATGAGTATGTACCGAGGGAGGTCGGTTTCTTAAACGAAGTATTGGGCAAAAAGGCGTTACGTGATATTATTGGTAAAGTAATTAAAGCTTGTGGTGTAGCTCGTACGGCTCAATTCTTGGATGATATTAAGAACTTAGGCTATTACATGGCGTTTAAGGGAGGACTGTCATTTAATTTGGCAGATGTCTTGGTTCCATCGGAGAAAGATGCTCTTGTAAAAGAAGGCTATGATGAAGTTGAGCAAATCATGGCTAATTACAATATGGGATTCATCACTAACAACGAACGTTACAATCAGATCATTGATACGTGGACGCATGTTAACAGCAAGTTGTCTAATATCTTAATTAAACAGTTGACTGAAGATAACGACGGCTTTAATTCAATCTTTATGATGATGGATTCTGGAGCTCGTGGTTCTAAAGAACAGATTCGTCAGTTATCAGGTATGCGTGGTTTGATGGCAAAGCCGCAGAAGAGTGGTGCAGAAGGTGGACAAATCATTGAGAACCCGATTCTTTCTAACTTTAAGGAGGGGCTTTCGGTGTTGGAATATTTTATTTCTACTCATGGTGCTCGTAAAGGTCTTGCTGATACTGCTTTAAAGACAGCCGATGCGGGTTACTTGACTCGTCGTCTGGTAGACGTATCTCATGATGTCATTATAAATGAAGAGGATTGTGGTACATTACGTGGTTTGATTTGCACGGAACTGAAGAATAATGAAGAAGTTATAGCTTCATTATATGAACGAATCTTGGGACGTGTATCTGTACATGATATTGTTCATCCGATAACCGGTGAATTGATAGTAAAGGCAGGTGAAGAAATTCGTGAGGATGCGGCTAAGAAAATTCAGGAATCTCCGATTGAAAGTGTGGAAATCCGCTCTGTTTTAACTTGCGAATCCAAAAAAGGTGTATGTGCAAAGTGCTATGGACGTAATTTGGCAACGAATCAGATGGTTCAGAAAGGTGAAGTAGTCGGAGTAATTGCTGCACAGTCTATTGGTGAACCCGGTACACAGTTGACGTTGCGTACGTTCCATGTTGGAGGTATTGCGTCTAATGTTGCTACAGAGAACAATATTTCTTGTAAATATGACCAAGCTCTTCTTGAGATAGATGAACTTCGAGCTGTGAAAGGTGAAGAAGGAGGCAAAGAACATCAAGTTGTTGTAAGCCGATTAGCTGAAATGCGTTTGATAGATCCGCATACGAAGATTGTATTGATGACACATAATATTCCTTATGGTTCTAAACTGTTCTTTAATAGTGGTGATATCGTGAAGAAGGGTGATGTAATTATTGAATGGGATCCGTTCAATGCTGTTATTGTGTCTGAAGTTACTGGTAAATTGGAATTTGAAAGTGTCATTGAGAATGTCACTTATAAGGTGGAAAGCGATGAAACTACTGGTTTGAAAGAAAAGATTATTATCGAATCGAAAGATAAGACAAAAGCTCCTGTAGCTCATATCGTAGATGAAAATGGTAATAATTTGAAGAATTATTCTTTGCCATTAGGTGCTCACGTAGTGAAAGAAGCTGGAGATTCAGTGAAAGCTGGTGAAGTATTGGTTAAGATTCCACGTGCAGTAAGTAAAGCCGGTGATATTACTGGCGGTTTGCCTCGTGTAACTGAATTGTTTGAGGCTCGTAATCCATCTAATCCAGCTATCGTTTCAGAAATCGACGGAGAAGTAGGATTCGGTAAAATCAAACGTGGTAACCGTGAAATAACAGTAACCTCCAAGTTGGGTGAAGTTAAGAAATACATGGTACCATTATCAAAGCAATTATTGGTTCAAGAGAATGACTATATTCGTGCTGGAATGCCGTTATCGGATGGAGCAATTACGCCTGCAGATATCTTAGCAATTAAAGGACCTACTGCTGTTCAGGAATATATAGTGAATGAGATACAGGATGTTTATCGTTTGCAAGGTGTGAAGATTAATGATAAGCATTTTGAGGTAATCGTTCGTCAGATGATGCGTAAAGTTGAGATTGTCGATCCCGGTGATACGCGTTTCTTGGAGCAGCAAGTTGTCGATAAGTTGGAAGTTATGGATGAAAACGATCGTATCTGGGGCAAGAAGGTCGTTACGGATCCGGGAGATTCACAAGTTTTGAAGGCAGGACAGATAGTGACGGCTCGTAAATTGCGCGATGAGAACAGTATGTTGAAACGTCGTGATTTAAAGCTGGTTGAAGTACGTGATGCGATTCCGGCTACTGCCAATCAGATTTTGCAAGGTATTACGCGTGCTGCGTTGCAAACTAATAGTTTCATGTCGGCTGCTTCTTTCCAAGAAACAACGAAGGTTCTGAACGAAGCGGCTATCCATGGAAAAGTTGATTATCTGGAAGGCTTGAAGGAAAATGTGATTTGTGGTCATTTGATTCCGGCAGGTACAGGTCAGCGCGAATTTGATAAATTGGTAGTCGGTGCAAAAGATGATTTTGAACGCATTATGGCTAATCGAAAAAATATAGTTGATTTTAATACAATGGATAAAGATTAATAGAAAAGGCTTTTATGTCTAGGTCTTAAATAGGGACATTCAAAATGTCCCCAAAAATAAGATGGCATATGAAGATGATAGACCATAATCATTCCATATGCCATTTTTTATTGCTATTTTTCTGTGTATTCTTTAGGGACATTCAGTAAATAGAATAATCAGC
>CAZOKT010000195.1:0-4331 GCA_964580505.1 uncultured Parabacteroides sp.
AATAAGATTTCCATAATCTGGCACGCTGCCTTCGACACGTTTGTACCCGGACCAAAGATAGCGGCAACTCCCGCTTTGTAGAGGAAGTCGTAATCCTGCGCCGGAATAACTCCGCCTGCCATCACGATGATATCTGGACGTCCCAGCTTCTTCAGTTCTTCAATGACCTGAGGAACTAGCGTCTTATGTCCGGCCGCCAAAGAAGAAACGCCCAATACGTGGACATCGTTCTCAACAGCCTGACGCGCAGCCTCTGTCGGTGTCTGGAACAACGGACCCATATCTACGTCAAAACCGCAATCGGCATAACCTGTGGCAACGACTTTCGCACCGCGGTCGTGCCCGTCCTGACCCATCTTGGCAATCATGATACGGGGCTGACGACCTTCTTTCTTGGCAAACTCCGCTGTAAGCTCGCAAGCCCGTTGGAAGTCTGCATCTTTCTTAGTTTCTGAAGAATACACGCCTGAAATAGTTCTAATAATTGCTTTATAACGACCTACAACTTTCTCGCAAGCATCAGAGATTTCACCTAAAGAAGCACGGACTGCAGCGGCTTTCACTGCCAACTCGAGGAGGTTGCCCTGCTTCGTGCGGACGCATTCCGTGATGTCGTCCAAGGCTTTCTGCACGGCAGTCTCATCACGATTCGCACGGAGTTGTTTCAATAATTCAATCTGTTCATTGCGGACAGCCGTGTTGTCGATTTCCAAAATGTCGATGGGAGCTTCCTTCGGGAGGCGGTATTTGTTCACGCCCACGATGGTCTGCACTCCTGAGTCAATACGAGCTTGTGTCCTTGCTGCGGCTTCCTCGATACGCATCTTCGGCAGACCTGTCTCGATAGCTTTCGCCATTCCGCCCATGCTCTCGATTTCCTGAATCAAAGCCCAGCCTTTATGCACTAGCTCGTTGGTCAGGGTTTCAACATAATATGAGCCACCCCACGGGTCAATCTGTTTGCAGATTTTCGTTTCTTCCTGAATATAAATTTGAGTATTACGAGCAATACGTGCAGAGAAATCGGTAGGTAAAGCAATAGCCTCGTCTAATGCATTCGTATGCAAGGATTGAGTATGCCCCAAAGCTGCAGCCATGGCTTCTATACAAGTACGGCCGACATTATTGAACGGGTCTTGCTCCGTAAGCGACCACCCGGAGGTCTGGCTGTGTGTACGCAACGCCAGAGACTTCGGATTCTTCGCGCCGAAGCTCTTTACAATCTTAGCCCAAAGCATACGAGCAGCACGCATTTTGGCAATTTCCATGAAATGATTCATGCCGATTGCCCAGAAGAACGACAGACGCGGAGCAAAAGCATCAATATCAATGCCAGCATTTACACCAGCACGGAGATACTCCAAACCATCGCAAAGAGTATAAGCCATTTCAATATCAGCCGTAGCACCGGCTTCTTGCATGTGGTATCCGGAAATTGAAATGGAGTTGAATTTCGGCATCTTTTGAGAAGTATATTCAAAGATGTCAGCGATTATACGCATAGAAAACTCAGGCGGATAGATATATGTATTACGCACCATGAATTCTTTCAAGATGTCATTCTGAATCGTTCCGGCCATCTCCTCTAATTTGGCACCCTGTTCCAGACCTGCGTTAATATAGAATGCCATGACCGGAAGGACAGCTCCATTCATGGTCATTGAGACAGACATCTTATTTAAAGGAATACCTTCGAACAAAACCTTCATGTTTTCTAATGAACAGATGGATACACCAGCTTTACCAACGTCACCTACCACACGTTCATTGTCGGCATCGTATCCACGGTGTGTTGGAAGGTCGAAAGCAACCGATAAGCCCTTTTGCCCAGATGCCAAGTTACGACGGTAAAACGCATTGGATTCTTCTGCTGTAGAGAACCCTGCATATTGGCGGATAGTCCACGGACGCATCGGATACATTGCGCTATATGGTCCACGCAAATAAGGAGGAATCCCCGATACAAAATTCAGGTGTTCCATACCTTCCAAATCTTCTTTTGTATATACCGGTTTTACATTAATATGTTCCGGTGTTTTCCAATCAGCCTCTATGCCATTGGCTTTTGCCCATTCAGCTGCATCCATAACAGCAAAACCGGCACTCTTTATATCTATGTCTTTAAAATTCGGTCTCATTGTTTTTCTTCGATTTTAGATTCCTAATTTTGCATTGAATGCTTGCAATGTTTCTAAAACGTTGCTCTTAACATTGATGAATTGGTCGATACCTTGAACTTTCAACTCTTCCATACAAGCTGGGGCACCTGCAACTACAAATAAGGCTCTGCCATTCAGAACCTTGAATGCAGCTGGAGCATATTCAGCATATTCATCATCACTCGAACAGAGCACCACGATGTCAGCCCCCGCTTTAACCGCGGCCTCAATGCCATCCTCTATGGTATCGAAACCTAAGTTATCAATCGTCTTGTAACCTGCACAAGCAAAGAAATTACAAGAGAATTGTGCGCGAGCCAAACGCATAGCCAGATTACCGATAGTCAGCATGAATGCCTTCGGAGTCTTACCACTCTTTTCAGTAGCCAATCTCAAAGCTTCAAACTCAGAAGCACCTCGAGCGAAGTTGAGCTTCGTTACACCTTCGTTTTCGCAATGGTTGTGAGTTTGGTCTTTACAGCAGCAAGCACTTTCTGTCTTCTTAATTTTATCGCCAACCACTTCGGTGAAGTTCGGGAATTGGTTTGTGCCGAGCAGCGATTCTTTACGAGTAGCAATGGCTTTGTGGCGTGCCTCATTAGATGCATTTACGGCAGCTTGTATTTCGCCGGCGTTTGCTAAAGCACCGAATCCACCTTTTTCTTCTGTTTCGAGGAAGAGTTTCCAAGCCACGTCTGCAATAGAGTTAGTGAATACTTCGATGGTATAAGAACCGGCTCCCGGATCGACTACTTTTTCCAGATGAGATTCTTCTTTTAATAATAGTTGCTGATTGCGAGCGATACGTTCCGAGAAATCATTAGGAGTTTCGTATGCTTCGTCAAATGGAAGAACAGTAATAGAATCTACGCCTGCAATTGCAGCAGACATTGCCTCTGTTTGCGTACGAAGTAAGTTAACATGTGCATCGAATATCGTTATATTCCATTGCGAAGTCTGGGCATGTGCTACCATCTTACATACACAGGAGAAAGTGGGCTTATAGGCATTGACTATTTCAGCCCATAACCAACGTGCCGCGCGGAATTTGGCTATCTCCATGAAATAATTTGAGCTGATTCCGAAGTTGAACTTAATCCGCTTTGCCACTTCGTCCACCGAACAACCTGCATCTGTCAGTTTTGCAAGCAATTCATTACCCCAAGCCAGTGCATAACCCAATTCTTGTGTGATGTAAGCTCCTGCATTATTCAACTCGAAGGCATTTACAGCTAAGACTTTGTATTTGGGTAAAACTTTGGCTACTTCTAATATGCTTTTAGCCGTTTCGACCCAATTCCCATTCTTATGTCCTTTGATTAAAGTTTTTTTGAATGGGTCATAGTTTATTGAACCTTCGCATTTGTTCACATCAATTCCTTTCGAATTGTAATAATCGGCAAGGATTTGAATCAATTTTTCTGCTTTGCATAAGCAAGTGTTGAAATTCAGTTCTACGCAAGCCGGACAAATTCCATCCAAAAGGATTGCGATGTTTGCTTCATTTACATCATCTCCTTTGATAATAAAACCTAGCGAGGTAATTCCTTTGTTTAAAATGTCAAGTGCTTTTTCGTTTGCGGCTTTTGGACACTCGACTGTAATGTTCTGGCGGATATACCAGTCATTGTTTTTTCTTGTTCCACGTACATACGGAAATTCTCCCGGAAGTGAAGTCGTTGTCTTCAATCCATCCAAATCTTCCAGACGATAGAACGGATTCGCGTTGAATCCTTCGCCTGTTTTCCAAACAAGCTTTTTCTCAAACGGGACGCCTTTCAGGTCTGCCGTAATTTTCGTAATCCACGCTTCGGTCGAAACGGGCTCGAATTCAGAGAAAAGTTTTTCTTTTTGTTCTGCCATAATATTAGTTGTTTATTAAACTGGTATTAGTAATGTTTTTGTCAATAACTTTATTTGTTAAGCACTACACCTAACGTTTTACAAAGGTAAGGGAAATAATTTTTTTGCAAAATATTTGCCGTATTAAAATTATTATTACCTTTGCATCGTAAATAAAGAAAGATAATGGCGCATTCGTCTAGTGGCCTAGGACGCGGCCCTCTCACGGCTGAAACCCGGGTTCGATTCCCGGATGCGCTACTTCTTAATGAAAGAGGCTGTCCCAAAATAAACATTGGGATAGCCTCTGTTGTTTCATTTCAGGTTGAA
>CAZOKT010000196.1:0-4290 GCA_964580505.1 uncultured Parabacteroides sp.
GCTAATCACTAAATTATAGATACCTATAATTTTACTTATAATTCGTCGAACTCACGTTACGTTAAATTAATGGAAACGTGGTGTGTATATTCTCTATTTTTCTTTTTACCTTTGCGGGATACAAAGACGAAACAATAAACAGAGTGAAATATGTTGACGCTGAAAATGATTATGGAAGAGACCGATAGAGTAATATCCGGTCTGCAAAAGAAGCATTTTAATAACGCAAAAGAAATTATAACAGAAGTGCTTGCGCTGAATGATAAAAGACGCAGTACACAAAATCTTTTGGATAAAAATCTCTCGGAAGTGAACCAAATCTCCAAGTCAATAGGTAAATTGATGAAAGAGAGCAAACGAGAAGAGGCAGAAACAGCAAAGCAACGAGTTTCGGAACTCAAGGAAATCAATAAAACATTGCAGGCAAAAATGGACCAAGCAGCAGAGTCATTACAAAACCTGCTTTATCAGATTCCAAACGTCCCTTATGAAGAAGTCCCTGAAGGTGCTGGAGCCGAAGACAATTTAGTTGTCAAAATAGGCGGCACAGAAACCGTTTTACCAGAAAATCCTCTCCCCCATTGGGAATTGGCAAAAAGATACAATCTGATAGATTTCGATTTAGGTGTCAAAATCACAGGTGCAGGCTTTCCGGTTTATATCGGACAAGGCGCACGTTTACAACGGGCTTTGATCAACTTCTTCCTCGATGAAGCAAGAGCTTCTGGCTATACGGAGATTATGCCTCCGACCGTTGTCAATTCTGCATCCGGCTACGGAACCGGACAATTGCCCGATAAAGAGGGACAAATGTACCATTGCAATCAGGATGACTTATATTTAATTCCTACGGCTGAAGTTCCAGTTACAAACATCTACCGCGATGTAATTATCGACGAGAAACAGCTCCCTATCAAGAATTGTGCATATACCCAATGCTTCCGGAGAGAAGCCGGCTCTTATGGAAAAGATGTCCGTGGCTTAAACCGGCTGCATGAATTCTCAAAAGTAGAACTTGTATGCATCGACAAGCCGGAACATTCCAAGCAATCACATGAAGAGATGCTTCAGCACGTCGAATCACTCTTACAAAAGTTAGAGCTGCCTTATCGAATTCTTCGTTTATGCGGCGGAGACATGAGTTTCACGGCGGCAATCTGCTACGATTTCGAGGTTTATTCAGAAGCACAGAAACGTTGGCTCGAAGTAAGCTCCGTATCAAACTTTGACACTTATCAGGCTAACCGGCTGAAATGCCGCTATCGGAACACCGATAAGAAAATCCAATTGTGCCATACGCTCAATGGGAGTGCTTTGGCTTTACCTCGCATTGTTGCAGCGTTATTAGAGAATAATCAAACGGAAAAAGGAATACGTATTCCGCAGGCTCTTATCCCATACATAGGCTTCGACATAATTAAGTAGCTAAAAAGGTTAAGAATATGCAGCATTATAACTTTGATGAAGTCATCGAACGCCGTGGTACCGCATGTGTCAAATATGACGGTATGGACGAAGCCTATCCGGGAAAATCAGGTTTAATCCCACTTTGGGTAGCTGATATGGACTTTCGTACACCGGATTTTATCGTGCAAGCACTTCGAGAACGTTGTAACCATCCGATTTTTGGTTACACTTTTCCTGATGATGCATATTACCAAAGCATCCTCACATGGTTAAACTATAAGTATAATTGGAATATCCAACGCGAGTGGCTCAGCTATATACCTGGAATTGTGAAAGGAATCGGTTTTGCCGTACTGTGTTTCACTCAACCGGGAGATAAAGTCATCATTCAGCCTCCAGTTTATTATCCTTTCAGGATTGTACCAACAAAGATGCGGCGGGAAGTGGTCTATAATCCTTTGAAACTGGAGGACGATAACTACACAATGGATTTCGAACATCTCGAATCGATTATCGATGATAAGTGCAAGCTGCTTATCCTTTGTAATCCGCATAACCCAGGAGGTACAGTCTGGTCTAAAGAGACTTTGTGTAAACTGGCAGAAATATGTGTAAAGCATAAAATCTTGGTAATTTCGGATGAAATACATGCTGAGCTCACTTACCCACCTCACCACCACCATCCGTTTGCCACAGTCTCAGAGAAAGCAAAAAACAACAGCATTATCTTTATGGCACCAAGCAAAACGTTCAATATTGCAGGAATCGTAAGTTCTTACGCCATCGTACCTAATGATAATATCCGTACTACATTTTTCGACTTCCTTGAATCCGGTGAATTTAATAGTGGAACTATATTCGCATACACTGCAACTACCGCTGCCTACACTTACGGAGCAGAATGGTTGCAACAAATGCGTGCCTACCTCATTGAAAACGTTCATTATGTAGATAACTTTCTGAAGCGTGAGATTCCGCAAATTAAAGCTCATCTTCCTCATGCGTCATTCCTGATTTGGTTAGATTGCCGCGCGTTGAGATTGTCTCAACAAGAACTGGTTAGTCTTTTTGAAAATAGAGCAGGTTTGGCATTGAACGATGGCAGTATATTCGGACCTGGAGGCGAAGGATTTATGCGTTTGAACATTGGATGTCCGCGAAGCGTTTTAGAGACGGCATTGACACAACTTAGAGATGCGGTAAACCAAATGAAAAAAGCTACATTATAATCTGATTAAACAATTTATTCACTAAAAACATAGACACAATGAAAATTGCAGAGAACAAATACGTTGAAGTCATCTACGACTTAAATGTCGGAGAGGGCGAAGAGCGTGAATTAATGGAAAAAGCGACTATCGAGAATCCGTTAAAATTTATCTTCGGAACAGGCATGATGTTGCCTGCGTTCGAAAGTGCTCTCTTTGGACTCGAAAAAGGTGTAAAGTTTGACTTTACTATTAGCCCAGCTGACGCTTACGGTGACTACAATGAAGAACATGTCCTCGACTTGCCAAAAAATATTTTCGAGGTTGATGGAGCTTTCGATACCGAAATGGTCAAGGAAGGCAATACGCTTCCCATGATGAGCGCAGACGGCACTCGAGTTATGGGTAGTGTATTGGAAGTTAAGGACGATGTTGTTGTGATGGATTTCAATCATCCGCTTGCTGGAGAAACGCTTCATTTCGTCGGTGAAGTAATAGAAGTTCACGATGCATCTGCTGATGAGATTGCAGCCCTTACTGCTCCTGCCAGCGGATGTGGTTGCGGATGTGATAGCTGTGGAGAAGGTTGCGCCGACAACACGCATAACAGCTGCGGATGTGGAGGATGTAGCTGATGAATACGTTCGGACACTTGTTTAGACTGACCTCCTTTGGCGAATCACACGGAACAGCCATAGGAGGCATTATAGATGGTTGTCCCTCATGCGTCGCGATAGATTTCAACGCCATACAAATGGAGCTTGAACGGCGAAGACCTGGGCAGTCGCAAATCACAACACAACGCAAGGAAAAAGACTTGGTGCAATTTCTCTCAGGCTTCTACGAGGGACGAACGACAGGTACGCCTATCGGATTCTTAGTACGCAATGAGAATCAGAGATCACATGACTACCAAGAGTTGGAACACATCTACCGTCCCTCTCACGCGGACTACACCTATCAGATGAAATATGGAATTAGAGATCCGCGAGGTGGTGGACGTTCTTCCGCACGCGAAACTATTGCCCGCTGTGTGGCTGGGGCTATCGCAAAACAGATTCTGGCAAATCAGGGCATCCGGATTGTAGGTTATACTTCGCAGATAGGTGGTATAAAATTGGAGAAGCCATATTACGAATATGAACTGACGAACATAGATGCAAACCCCGTGCGCTGTCCAGATGCTGAAAAGGCTGCGGAGATGGAAAAATACATTGTACGTATCAAAGGCGAAGGGGATACGACGGGAGGTGTCGTAACTTGTGTCGTAAGCGGAGTTCCGGTCGGATTAGGAGAACCCGTATTTGGGAAACTGAATTCGGAGCTCGCAGCTGCTATGCTCTCCATCAATGCTGCAAAAGGCTTCGAGATAGGAGGAGGCTTCGAGATGGCAGCAAAAAAAGGCAGCGAAGTGAACGATACTTTTGCCAGCACTGGAGATAACATCTATACAGAAACAAATAACTCAGGTGGCATACAGGGAGGCATCAGTAACGGTGAGGATATTTACTTTAATGTAGCATTCAAACCGGTAGCTACGCTACTGCGTAAACAATGGACAGTAAATGAACTGAAGCAACCTACCATCATTAAGGCTAAAGGAAGACACGATCCATGTGTAGTCCCACGGGCTGTGCCTATCGTGGAATCTATGGCGGCGATAGTTATCCTCGAC